>NZ_JBNNMG010000034.1:0-51380 GCF_050272555.1 Lysinibacillus sp. NPDC047702
GCCGCCAGCGTTCGTCCTGAGCCAGGATCAAACTCTCCATAAAAGAAATTTGATTAGCTCAAATTGTTTTGCTGGCATCAATTTTGATGTCCAAATTTTTTGCTTTGTTCACCAGCAGAAGCTAGCTACTAAAAACTTGATTGATTACGTTTTGCTTGTTCAGTTTTCAAGGTTCATTTTGTCGCCATTTCTCAACAGCAACTCTTACATCATACCGCGCTCACAACTATTTGTCAACAATTAAATTCAAATTTAATTTATTTGTTTTTCAACAGTTATCTTGGCGACTTCTATTACTATACCATAATATTTTTATTATGCAAGCTTTTTATAAGAAAAATATTAAAGCTGTTATTCCTAAGACGCCCGGTATACCTAGTATAGCAATAGTTAAGACAGAAAAAAGATTGATAGGTATATTATAGCCTACATACCCTATACTCAAATGAATAATAAACAATAGAAGAAAAGCGAAGGCAAATCTAAACCAAAAAACGGACATTCCTTCTAAAATCTTACCCATTTTAGCATGTCTAATTATTACATAAAGAAAAAGAAGCACTACAGGTACACCAAAACTCATAATTACTAACCACGACATCAGGTTTCCCCCTTAATGATATAATTATGAAAGTTTATGATTCCTGTTTTGCTTCTATGAGTTTAAAAGACTGTTATTTAATTAATACTCTTCGTATTCTAGCTTCTTTAAATAAATAGAAATGAATGCTCTCTGTTGCTTTTCGTTGAGCAATTAATTCTAAATCATAATCATCTAACAATTCTTCAATTAATTTTGCCTGCTGTAAATCTTCTTTTGTTCCTTTAATTAGACTCACAAGCCTGTCATCGAATTCTTTTTTTAACTTTCTCTTACTCCGGAAGAACATATTAATCCCTCACTCATAATTCTCGGCGACCTTCCATTGCCTTCGATAACGTAACTTCATCTGCGTATTCTAAATCTCCGCCTACCGGTAGTCCGTGGGCAATACGAGTTGTTCGAATACCAGAAGGTTTCACTAGACGGGAGATATACATGGCTGTTGCTTCACCTTCGATAGTTGAATTCGTAGCTAAGATTAACTCCTGAACTGTTTCATCCTGCAAACGAACTAACAATGAGGCAACATTAATATCCTCTGGACCAATACCATCCATTGGTGATATAGCCCCTTGTAGTACATGATACATCCCGTTGTAGTCACGCATTTTCTCCATCGCTATTACGTCTTTTGTATCTTGTACAACACAGATAATCGAATGATCTCGTTGCTTATCTGTACAAATGTGACATGGGTCAACATCAGTAATGTTGCCACATACAGAGCAATAACTTAAATTTCGTTTAGCATCAATAAGTGACTTAGAAAAGGATAAAACATCATCTTCTTTCATTGTTAACACAAAAAACGCCAGACGAGCCGCGGTTTTCGGCCCGATACCTGGCAATTTCATAAAACTATCTATTAGTTTTGATATTGGTTCTGGGTAGTACATTTATTTACCTCCTAGAATGGAAGGTTTATGCCTTGAGTAAATTTACCCATTGTTGCATTTGTTTTTTCGTCTACTTTTTTAAGTGCTTCATTTGTAGCAACAACGATTAAATCTTGAAGCATTTCGATATCATCAGGGTCTACTACTGAAGTATCAAGATTCACTTCTACAACCTCACGTTGGCCAGTAACAATTACTTTTACCATACCACCGCCAGCAACACCTTCAAATTGCTCTGCATTTAAGGCCTCTTGAGCTTCCATCATTTCCTTTTGCATTTTTTGCATTTTTTTCATCATACCTTGCATATTTCCCATTCCACGCATAAACATATTCCTCCTAAATGATTAATCGTCAACAATTTCTATAAAATCTTTACCAAACAACTTTTCCGCCTCTGTCACAAGTGGATCTTGTGAGGCAAGTGGTTGAGCATCATCGATAAACGGCTCATCAGGCATTTCTGCCGGTGGTGGCTCTAATAATTCCACCTCATGATCAGTCACTGTTTGAGATTTTTTCTGCTGTTGCAAACCGTGATCACGAATAAACTCTTCACGTAATTTTAACCAAGTTTCTTCAGGGGTACAAAGCATTTCATACGTTGTACCAGTTTGCCCTGCAATTAATTGTGTGAAGTGAGCTTTTAGAGACTGATTATCAGCAACCATTTGACAATGAATATCATACTTGAATTTTAACACAAAAGCACTCGAAGATGCCGCAACGGGTTCAGCTTCTGCTAAAAGAGCAGATTGCGACTTTTGCATTTGGTTTAACGCTTGTGCCCAGACTGATTTAATTCGGTGAACATCTTGTTTCGTGGCATCCTTTAGCACCTCTTGTATCCGCCCAGTTGGCGCTTTATAGCCATTTGGACTTTTAGCTCGTGGCCGTTGTTCTTTAGGTGCTTGCATCTGCTGCCCAGGAGCTCCAGCCTGTAATTGCGCTGACAATTGTTGTACCATTTGCTCAAGTGCTACTATCTTTTGAGCAAGTTCTGGGCTCAAAGCTGCTTCAACTGAAGTGGTTGTTTGACTAACTAGCCCACTCGAAAACTGTACCATTTTAAGTAGTGCTGTTTCTAAATAGATTTTTGTGTGGTGGGAGAATCGCATTTCTTGCTGTGTTTTCGCTAAAATATCTATGTAGCCATATAGCAAATCAGGTGCAAAATCATGCGCTAATGTAAATACTCGTTCTTCCGGCGAAACTAGCTCTAATAGTTCAGCCAAATCATCACTTGTTTGCAGCAATAATAAGTCACGGAAAAATGTAATCAAGTCCTCTGAAAGACGAAGTGGATCCTTGCCATCTGAGATAAGCTGTTCTAATAACGCAAGCATTTGAGCAACATCTTTTACTTTTAAGGCTTCTGCTAAGTCATAAAAAACTTCCTGACTGATTGAACCTGTTACAAGTAATGTATCCTCAAGCTTTAGCTCCTCCCCACTGAAAGAGACAACCTGATCTAATAAACTTAATGCATCACGCATACCACCAGCAGCAGATTGTGCAATAACCTTCAAACCTTGTTCCTCATACGGTAGTTCGATGTCCTCTAATACAACCTTCATTCGTTCGATAATATCGTTAGTTGAAAGTCGCTTGAAATCAAAGCGTTGGCAACGAGAGATAATGGTTGCAGGCAATTTATGAGGCTCTGTTGTCGCCAAAATAAAAACAGCATGTGGAGGTGGTTCTTCTAATGTTTTTAAAAGTGCATTGAAAGCACTTGTAGAAAGCATATGCACTTCATCGATAATATACACTTTATATCTGCTACTAGCAGGAGCAAATCGAACTTTCTCGATAATATCACGTATTTCTTCAACTCGAGAATTAGATGCTGCGTCAAATTCAATCACATCAGGGTGTGACCCATCTGTAATACTTAAACAAGTGGCACATTCGTTACACGGCTCGTTCGATGGTGCTCGCTCACAATTCAAAGCTTTTGCAAAAATCTTAGCTGTACTTGTTTTCCCGGTTCCTCTTGGCCCAGAAAACAAATAAGCATGTGTGGTTTTATTTGCTAGGAGAGCATTTTGTAGCGTTCTTTTGACATGTGCCTGACCAGACATTTCTCGAAATGATTGCGGTCTATACACACGATAAAATGCTTGATACGTCAATGATTTCCTCTCCTTTTCCTCATTTATATAGAATAGTTCTATTATAACATTTGTCTAATAATAGTGTTATCAATTCCAAAAAATTGAGACAATATACTTTGTCTCAAGTTCATTTCTATTATGTAAGATATATAAATATAAAAAAACGCATCCCGCCTAATGTAGACGGATGCGTTTGAATTGGCAATTTAATGCCGTGCACCTTTCTTTGACAGCCGCACATAAGCGTTACTCTTGTCGTTAGCTCAGATTAGGCAACCCCGCGGCACATGAATAAGACCACTTAATGCTGCTTCCTTCCGGACCTGACATGGTTCATGGGTATCCATTGCGCAGGACCCAATCGTCAACACTACGTGCAAAAGGCAGACCAAACAATACGGACAGCCTCGAAAAAGGAATTCAGTCTCGCTAGAGCGGATTGCGAGTTACAGGACACCGCTACCTTCCCACCTAGCACGGCAATAACTAGTATACTGACTGTTTTCATAAATTGCAACTTAATGCACATAATATTTATGTGGAAACATTTATCAACAATATAATTATAAAAATTTCTAAAATCAGTTGACGTGAAATACAAAATATGATAAATTAATTTTTGTCGATAAGACATCAGGTTAATATGGAGGTATACCCAAGTCTGGCTGAAGGGATCGGTCTTGAAAACCGACAGGCGGGTAACACCGCGCGGGGGTTCGAATCCCTCTACCTCCTCCAGTTTTTAAATTCCGACTACATCTGTAGCCGTTTTTTTTTGCCTAAATAATTGTACATAATACATGCAGATACCACTTCCACAAAGGTTGTGGTATTTTTTTATTGATAGGAGAAAATAAATTAAATATCTACATTTATATAATAAGGGAGGATTTATGTGCACCCAAAATATTTAATCTCTCGTGCTTCCCTCACTTGGATCTTGTTAATCGCTATATTAACTGCGATTGGTAGTGAAATTAAAATAATGCCATTTGCTAATACAACTTTTCGTTTTGGATTAGGAACTATTGTTTTCTTTCTTTGTACCCTTCTTAGGTCAACCCCTATTATATTAGCCGGTATCGTTACAAGCATTGTGACAACAGCTTTTCGAGTTTTCGTAACTTCTACTACTCCCAATGTAGCTTTAATGGATAGCATCTTTTTACATTTACCAGCTACAGCATTTTATTTACTTTTTGCGTTATGCCTACAAATTTTAAATATTCATCGCTATCGAGAAAAACCACTAATGCTTGGATTATTAGTTGCATTTAGTGAAGTAATAAGCAATTTAGCAGAACAATTATTTCGTTTTCTTGTTAATTCTTATACTTTTTTACTCGTTCATGATTTACTTATATTGTTAGCTGTTGCTTTATTACGTAGTTTCTTTGTAGTTGGTGTTTATAGCTCTATTTTAATTGCTGAACAAAAAAAACGCGTGCAAGAAATGCTTACTATTGGGTCAGATCTATATGTTGAAACTCTCTATTTAAAAAAATCTATGAATCATATTGAGACTATCACAGCTAGTGGGTTTGATTTATATCGACAGTTAAAATCGCAAGGCTATCGGACTGAAAGCTTACAGGCTTTGCATATTGCCCAGGAAATTCATGAAGTAAAAAAAGATTCGCAACGTATCTATGCAGGAATTTCTAAAATTGTAGGCGAAAAGAGCTTTGGTCCCTTTAGAATGTCAGAATTATTACATTATATTGAAGATGGTAACAGAAAGTACGGTGAACTACTGGGAAAAGAAATTCACTTTAAAGTAAGTTTGGATACTACTGACTTTCAAACAAAAGAACATATTGCATTGCTCGCACTATTGAATAATCTAACTGCAAATGCTATTGAAGCCATTGAAGATCAAGGTGTTATTTCTATTGCCATTCAACAGCAGCTGGATGATACTGTAATTACAGTATGTGATAACGGAAAAGGCATTTCACAAAATGATATCACTATTATTTTCGAACCTGGATACACCACAAAATACAATATGGACGGTGTCGCTGCAACTGGTATTGGACTTTCACATGTTGCTGAATTAGTAAATAAATTAAATGGCTTCATATCCGTTGAATCAAACAATCAAAACACAATGTTTAAAATTACAATTCCTACGCAAACTATTCAAACAGGAGAGACTTAAATGAGGTATTTTATTGTAGATGATGATCGTGCAAGTCGGGTCATGTTAAAAAAAATTATTGAAGATAGCGGGCTAGGCACCGTTATTGGTGAAGCCCGTAATGGTGAAGATGCTATCCCACAAATTTTAATGACACAGCCAGAGTTTGTGCTTATTGATTTACTGATGCCAAAGCTCGATGGAATCGCAACAGTCGAGCAACTTACTCAAAATCGCTTTGAGGGGCAATTTATCATGATTTCTCAGGTTGTCAATAAGGAAATGGTGGGTGAGGCCTATGAACAAGGGATTGAATTCTTTATTCATAAACCAATAAACCGTATTGAGGTTGAAAATGTTTTACGTAAAACAACAGAACAATTTCGCCTGAAAAATTCACTATTAGTAATTCGTCAATCGCTGACAAACATTGATTTAAGTGAGCAAATAAATCAAAAAGCCACTTCTCGTGATCATATTCAATCAATCTTAAACGATATGGGCATTGTTGGTGAGATTGGAAGTGAGGATATTATAGCTATCATCGAAACCTTACTTGCTCATCAACATAAGATAGCACCCCTACCTCCATTGAAAGAGCTATATGAGGAAATTGTAGCTGTTACAAAGACTACACCTGATGAAATTTTGAAAGAAAGTAAAGCGATTGAACAGCGTGTACGTCGTACAATATTAGCAGCCATGATTAACCTTGCCAATTTAGGTGTCGTTGATTACACAAACTCTGAATTTGAATATTATGCGCCTCGATACTTTGATTTTAAAGAAATTCGTCAGCTAATGACACAGATAGAAGATCATGAAAATCGTAAAGCAAAGGTAAATATCAAGAAGTTTATTCAGGTATTATATTCAGACATTTTAACAAAAGTAAATTAATTTTCTCGGATTTTGTCGGATTCCATAAGTCCTCCGTATTATTAAAGTAAGGCGAGTCCTAAAAATTTAATATCAGGGGGTACAAAGGGTTTGAAGAAGAAATTTAAAATCAGTTTAGCCACTCAAATTTTAATCGGTTTGATTTTAGGGATCATTGTTGGTGGTATCTTTTATGGAAACCCCAAAATTGAAACATATTTACAGCCTTTAGGGGATATCTTTTTACATCTAATTAAGATGATTGTTGTACCGATTATTATTTCTACTTTAATCGTTGGTGTTGCTGGTACCGGAGACATGAAGCAGCTTGGACGATTAGGCGGGAAATCAATTATTTATTTTGAAATTATTACAACTGTAGCAATTATAGTTGGTTTACTTTCTGCAAACTTGTTCCAACCAGGCGCTGGCCTAAATATGAATGAGCTTTCTCAAGGGGATATTTCAAAATACGTTACAACTACAGAAGAAGTACAGCATGAGGGACCTTTTGATATTATTGTAGGCATTGTCCCAACAAATATCATTCAGTCTATGGCTGAAGGTAATATGCTTGCCATTATCTTCTTCTCTGTTATTTTCGGCTTAGGGGTTGCCGCTATCGGTGACCGAGGAAAACCAGTCTTAGACTTCTTCCAAGGGGTAGCAGACGCTATGTTCTGGGTAACAAACCTCGTAATGAAATTCGCTCCATTTGGGGTATTTGGCTTAATTGGTGTAACCGTTTCCAAATATGGATTTGCTTCACTAATACCACTAGGTAAACTTGCAATACTTGTTTATGCTACAATGCTATTCTTTATCTTTGTCGTTCTTGGACTTGTGGCAAAATTTGCAGGTATCAACATCTTCTACTTAATCAAAGTGTTAAAAGATGAGCTAATCTTAGCGTTCTCAACTGCAAGCTCTGAGGCTGTTCTACCACGTATTATGATGAAAATGGAGAAATTAGGTGCTCCAAAGGATATCGTTTCCTTTGTTATTCCAACCGGTTATTCCTTTAACTTAGATGGTTCAACATTGTACCAAGCTATTGCTGCATTATTTATTGCTCAAATGTACGGTATTCATCTAAGCATTGGAGAACAAATTACGTTAATGCTTGTATTAATGGTTACATCAAAAGGAATCGCAGGTGTTCCGGGGGTGTCATTCGTAGTACTTCTAGCAACTTTAGGTACTGTCGGCATTCCGCTTGAAGGCTTGGCATTTATCGCAGGTATTGACCGTATCCTTGATATGGGACGTACAGTTGTTAACGTAATTGGTAACTCATTAGCGTCATTAGTAATGGCAAAATGGGAAGGCCGTTTCGATACAGAGAAAATGAAAAATTATTTTAAAGATAACGAAAACTTAGCGTAAAAAGTTAAAAAAATCCTCACGATGTATGGATGGCATCGTGAGGATTTTTTTAATTTGATCAATTATGCCTCGGCATAATTGCATCCGGAATCGGCTTTGTGCTTAGGCCTGCACGAGGGCCGACACGATGTCGGTCATTTCGGTAATGCCACAGGACGTGGCGTTTTTACCGATGCAGGTCAGTTAGCCGTTATCGCATGGATGCGATGATTTTAGGCTAACATCCTAAATTGAACTCCTTTCCGATTCCGTGACATCCGCCGGAGGCTTTAACTTTTTTCAGCTTCTGCTGAAAGAAGTTAAAACTTTATCTAAATAAGCAATGATTGATTCTTTACCATTTACATGTGCCTCATGTGCACGAGCTTCATCTTTTTCTAGCTTTGCCTCCGCTGCCATCACAATACGTTCTGCATCTTCCTGCGGCACGACAACAACTCCATCCACATCCCCAATAATATAATCTCCAGGATGAACAGTAACTCCTCCAATAGAGATGGGGATATTTACTTTACCGCCACCATTTTTATTACCAGCAGCTACCGTTGTCCCTAAAGAGAATACAGGGAAATCCAGCTCTCGAATGGCTGCGATATCTCGGATAACACCATCCACAACAAACCCTTGTACACCTATGCCCTTTGCTAAGGAAATCACAAAATCTCCAGCAACAGCTCGATTCGTATTGCCCTTCGCATCGATTACCAAAATATCACCTTCATTAGCAGCTCGAATAGCTTCTAATACCGCACCATTTTCACCATCTGGTAAACGCACAGTTACCACGCGCCCAGCCACTTTAAAGTGATCTGCTAAAGGCTTAATATCACTGCGTAAATTGGTGTGTCCGCCAGTTGCATCTGAAATAGCTGTTGTTGGTAAATGCTTAAAACTTATTTCCACCTTTGTCATACATAACACCCCTATTATGATTTATGAAAGACTTACATAATTATTGTAAATAAAAATCATCTACTATTTCAATATATCTCAGAAAATTATGGAAATAAAATATTTAAATATGGTACTGTTAGGAGAAAATAAAAGAAAAAGTGGGTACTATGGCTAATCAAAAATTATATGAACAACGCAATCAAATTATCGCAGCTTTTTTGGTAGCAGCTTTTATCGGTTTATTCAATGAAACAGCCCTCAATATGGCCTTTGCACAATTGATTGTTGACTTTAAAACCGATGCATCTACCATTCAATGGCTAACAACTGGTTATTTGTTGACCTTAGGTATTTTAGTACCGCTCTCTAGCATCCTTATGCAACGTTTTACAACGAGGCAATTATTTATTGTATCGTTGTTCTTTTCTATTATAGGTACCTGTGTTTCAGCTATCTCTCCAACCTTTGCACTGTTACTAGCTGGACGCATTATTCAAGCTGTTGGAACAGCTATTATTCTGCCGCTTATGATGCAGGTTGTACTCATGATTTACCCAATTAATCAACGTGGCGCTGCAATGGGGAAAATCGGATTAGTTATTATCTTTGCTCCAGCAATTGGACCAACTATTGCAGGCTTTGTCATGGAGCATTTCTCATGGCATTCTATCTTCTGGATGAGTCTTCCGTTTTTACTCATATCATTTGTGCTTGGTTTAAAATTTATTCAAAATGTTAGTGAAGTTAGGATGGTTAAATTTGATGGTGTTTCAATCGTCTTATCAACGATTGGCTTTGGAGGGATTGTTTACGGTTTTAGTATTTCTGGTAAGCTAGGTACTTTTATGACAATAGAGGTAATCTCCTCTCTCATGGTTGGAGCACTAGGAATCATTCTTTTTTGTTTGCGACAAGTTAAAATGGAACAACCTATGCTGAATTTAAAGGTATTCTCATTTCCGATGTACAATATTGGAATGCTCCTGGTTATTATCGTACATATGACCATTTTAGCAACAATGGTATTATTACCCATTTACTTACAAAACATTTTAATGCTAGCACCTATGATTGCTGGCCTTACACTACTTCCTGGTGGTGTCATAAATGCCTTTATGGCTGTTGCCTCAGGACATATTTTTGATCGCTTTGGACCTCGTATCATGGTTCCTGTTGGACTATTTTTAGAAATAATTGCATTACTTTTCTTACGAACAATTGATGCTGAAACTTCTGTTTATTTCATCGTAAGCTTCCATATCCTTATGTTTGTTGGCATCTCTCTTGCAAGTATGCCTGCGCAAACAAATGGATTAAATCAGCTACCCCGTCGACTTTATCCGGATGGTACGGCATTTATGAATACATTACAGCAGGTTGCAGGTGCAATCGGTACTGCTGTCTCGATAACGATCATGTCCATTAGTAAAACAAATTTCGTTTCCCAAAATGGAGCCTCTACTACAAATGAATTTGCAGGATCCATTATTGGTGTACAACACGCTTTAACCTTCTCACTTATACTGGCGATTCTCGCATTCGTTATATCATTCTTTATGAAACGTGTACAAGAGAATAAATAAAGCCAAAAATGCGCCATTCATTAGGAATGAACTCACCTTTCTATCAAATGGCGCTAACTATCATTAAACTATTTCGATAAAATGCTTTGATTGTTCGTCTAACGCCTCTGCTGCACTGGCGATTTCAGCAAAATCATTGGTTGTCACAGATATTTGTCCATTTGTTTTTTCAACTTTTTCAGCTATACGTGTAATACTTTCCGTTACTTGTCCTATTTCTCGCTCTATGCCCTCAATATTATCCTTTACTTCAGAGATAGATTGCTCAACTCTTATGGATAGCTTTCTCACCTCTTTTGCTACAACATCAAAACCTCTCCCATATTCTCCTGCCCTAGCTGCTTCAATAGCTGCGTTTAATGCCAGTAAATTTGTCTGAGAAGCAATTTCTTGAATAGTTTTCACAATGCCTTTAATAGATTCAGCTTGCTTTTGCAGCTGTGCAAGATTTATTACATTATCGGCAGACTCTTTTGATACTTCCCTAATAGTCTCTAGTAAACCTTCACTATTTTGAATACCAGCCTCTGAACGGCTATGAAGTTCTTTTGACATCTCCTTTAATGTCTCAGCTACACTTACGATCTCATTTTGACGGTCTGTAATATTAGTAGCAATTTTTGAAACACCAATCACCTTTCTAGAATTATTTGCAAAGACCGGCATATAGGTGGCTTCAAGCCAAACTCTATTTCCGTTCGCATCCAATCTTTCAATTTTATCTTGATAGCTATTACCAGCGGCTAAGTTCCGCCAAAATTTTTCGTACTCCACACTATTACTAAATTTAGGTAAACACAAATCTTTATGATCTTTTCCTATCATTTCTGCTACTGTATAGCCTAATGTTTTGGCAAAATGTGCATTTACAAAGGCTACTTTACGCTCCATATCAAAACGAACAATAGCAATATTTCGTTCAATTGCCTGCACCACTAAATCATCTGTTACTTGTGTATCGATTTTCTGCATAATCTACACCTCTTTATTCAATTTTATAAAAAAAGATTTATTTTAACTAAAAATTTAATTTTTTCCATTTTAGCTCCTCATTAATCTTTGCAGAAAAAACATGGGCAATCATTACCCATGTTTTAATAACTGTAATACTTCTTCTGATGTAGTAGCTACATGAATTAGTGACTTTTGTTCCGCACGAATAAATCCTTCTTCAAGCATTTTCTTAAAATGCTGTAAAAGTGCATCATAAAAACTATTTACATTATATAAAATTACTGGCTTTTCATGTAGTCCAATTTGTGCCCACGTAAAAACCTCAAAATACTCATCCATTGTGCCACCACCACCTGGTAGCGCTATAAAGGCATCTGCAAGCTCTACCATTTTTGCCTTGCGTACATGCATAGACTCAACAAAATGAATTTCTGTTAATGAAGCATGGGCTAATTCCCGCTTCTGTAAATGCGTTGGCATCACACCAATTACCTCTCCACCAGCGGTTAAAACAGCATCTGCCACCTTTCCCATCAACCCGCTTTTTGAACCACCATAGACTACACCATGACCATTTTGAGCCAACACTGCACCTAATTCTGCTGCCTTTTCCGCATAAACTGGGTTTTTGCCTAAACCAGAACCACAATACACCGCTATTCTTATAATAATCCCTCCTACTTAAAAGACGTGAAACAATAGCTATTTATATTGTCTCACGTCCTTTAATCATTTATTTTCTTTAATTGCTTATTTAGATATTTTTAGTTAAGGTTCTTGTAAATTTCTATTTGCGTAAATGGCTTGTTTGTTTTAGCATATGACTGATACGGCTCACAATTGATTCAATTGCTTCAGGATTTTTTAATAAATCATAATCATTAATATCTAAACGTAAAACTGGGCATGAATTAAAATTATTAATCCAGTTCTCATAACGTTCATGCATTTCAATCCAATAATCATTTGGTGTCTGCTGCTCCATTGCACGGCCACGCTCTTGAATACGTCCTATGACCGCATCAATTGGTCCCTCGAGATAAATTAGTAAATCTGGATGTGGGAAGTAAGGTGTCATTACCATTGCATCAAATAAATTTTTATAAGTCTCGTAATCTGTTGGACTCATTGTTCCTTTATCATAGTGCATTTTTGCAAAAATTCCTGTATCTTCGTAAATAGAACGATCCTGAATAAATCCACCGCCATATTCAAAAATACGCTTTTGCTCCTTAAAGCGTTCCGCTAAAAAATAGACCTGCAAATGGAAGCTCCATTTTTCAAAGTCCTCATAAAATTTATCCAAATATGGGTTAGTATCTACTTTTTCAAATGATGTACGGAAACTTAGTGCCTCTGCTAAAGCTTTTGTCATCGTTGATTTCCCTACACCTACAGTACCAGCAATAGTAATAACGGTCTGCGGAGGAATATCGTACTTCTCTCTTAAATTCATTGTTGCAAGCTCCTTTGTTGTAACGTATCCTTTATGATTTGCAAAACATAGTTTAAATCATCCGTGTTCTTAACAAAGTCAATCTGATCTCCATTAAATCGAATGACAGGGATTTCAGGGTGCATTTTCTCAAAATGCTCGATAAAAGAGTGATAATCTGCCACAAGTTGCTCCATATAATCCCATGCAATCATCTTTTCAAATTCACGTCCACGCATTGCAATACGCTTCATCAATGTTTCAACACTGGCATGTAAATAAACAACAACATTAGGTACAGGCATATCCTTCGTTAGTATTTTATAAATTTCTTCATACTTATCATACTCGGTTGGTGCCAATGTACGCTTTGCAAATATTAGATTTTTAAAAATATGATAGTCTGCTACTACAGGCTTTTGATGTGCTAAGCGAAATTTTTTAATATCCGATAATTGTTTATAGCGATTACATAAGAAAAACATTTCAGTTTGGAAGCTCCACTCCTCAATGTTTTCATAAAACTTATTTAGAAAAGGGTTTTCGTCTACTATTTCCTTTAATAGATGGTAATTTAATGTCGCTGCAATCTCTTTCGATAAAGAGGTTTTACCAACACCAATCGGACCTTCTACCGTAACAAATGGAACCGTCACCAGAAGCTCCTCCTTTATGTTCTATGGATTCTATTATCAATTCCCTCTTCGCCTGAGGATATTATATAAATCAGTGCTTTTCATTGTATCATAGTGCGAAAATGAAAGACAGAATCAAGCTAATCTCTCTATTAAATTTACATATTAAAAAACGACCCACCAAGGTAGGCCGTTATCGATCATTATAATTTAACACGCTGTAATCGAAGTGCGTTTAAAACAACTGAGACTGAACTAAAGGCCATTGCTGCCCCTGCTACCCAAGGAGCAAGTAAACCAATTGCAGCAATTGGTATACCTAATGTATTGTAAGCAAATGCCCAAAATAAGTTTTGTTTAATGTTGCGCATTGTTTTACGGCTCATAATGATGGCATCCGCGATACTGTTTAAATCACCACGAATCAGCGTAATATCTGCTGCTTCCATAGCTACGTCAGTGCCGGTACCGATTGCCATCCCAATATTAGCTGTAGCAAGTGCTGGTGCATCATTAATGCCATCGCCTACCATCGCCACTTTCTTGCCTGTAGCTTGCAGTTTTTTTACTTCATCTGCTTTCCCTTCTGGTAGAACCTCAGCAATAACATGATTCACCCCAACTTCTGCTCCGATAGCTTGGGCTGTACGTTCATTATCACCAGTCATCATAATAACTGTAATACCCATATCTTGTAGACGACGAATCGCCTCCTTAGAAGTTTCTTTAACAGTATCTGCTACTGCTACTAGACCAGCATATTGACCGTTGATAGCAGCTAACATCGCTGTTTTACCGTTTTCCTCTAACTGCTCCATTTTCAGTAGAATGTCATCAATAGGAATACCATATTGTTGCATCAACTTACGTGTACCGATAACGACTCCTTGACCAGACACTGTCGCTTGCACACCATAACCTGGTATCGCTTCAAAGAATTGAACATCACCTAGCTGAATACCACGATCTGTAATGCCTTGAACAATTGCTTCTGCTAATGGATGCTCTGATTGCTTCTCCGCTGCACCTATTAACGATAAAAATTGTGCTTCGCCTTGCTCTGCCGCTAGTATAACATCAGTTAATACAGGTTTTCCGTGTGTTACTGTACCTGTTTTATCTACAACAACCGTATCGATACTTTGCGTCTGCTCTAAATGCTCGCCACCTTTAAATAAAATCCCAAACTCTGCTGCACGACCAGAGCCTGCCATAATAGATGTTGGTGTTGCTAATCCGAGCGCGCATGGACATGCAATGACAAGAACTGCGATTAATACTTCTAATGCAGGCGTAAACTCACCCGGTTGTACCCAAAGAATCCAAACTAAAAACGTAATAATTGCAATTCCAACAACAATTGGTACAAATATGCCGGAAATATGATCTGCTAAACGCTGGATTGGAGCCTTTGAGCCTTGTGCATCTTCTACCACTTTAATAATCTGTGCTAAAGCTGTATCTCGGCCTACTTTTGTTGCTGTCATTTTAATAAAGCCATTTTTATTTATTGTTGATCCAAATAATACATCACCTTGCTTTTTATCAACAGGAAGACTTTCCCCTGTCAGCATTGACTCATCAACAGCGGTTGTTCCTTCTAAAACTTCACCATCAACTGGAATTTTTTCACCTGGTTTTACTAAAATAATATCACCAATAGCTACTTCTGCTAATGGTACTTCTTTCTCAACACCATCTCGAACAATGACTGCCGTTTTTGCTTGAAGGCCCATTAATTTTTTGATTGCTTCAGATGAACGACCTTTCGCTTTTGCTTCAAATAATTTTCCTAATAGAATTAAAGTAATTAACACCGCGCTTGTTTCAAAATAAAGGTGCGGGCCATGATGTGAACCAGCTGTAACAATTGCTTGATAGACACTATAAAAGTAGGCTGCTGATGTACCCATTACTACTAGTACATCCATATTGGCACTACCATTTCGCAAGGCTTTGTAGGCACCCATATAAAATTGTTTCCCTATTATAAATTGAACGGGCGTAGCTAATAACATTTGTACCCATGGATTCATTAGTATATCTGGAACATATAAAAACGAAGTAAATGAAAAATGACCAACCATCGTCCAGAGCAATGGTAGTGAAAGAATAGCTGATAAAATAAATTTATGCTGCTGTTGTTTGATGGCCTTTTGACGATGGTCTACGGCTTCTTGTTCTTCAGCTTTTTGATGGGCCTCATAACCTAATTTTTCAACCTTTGCAATGATATCTGCAATGGACACTTCAGATGGGTTAAATTCAATTGTTGCCTTCTCAAGCGCTAAGTTTACATTTGCGGATGAGACACCTACTAGCTTATTTAATCCTTTTTCTATACGCGTAGCACAGGCTGCACAGGTCATGCCCGTAATGTCAAATTCAGTTTTCTGTTTAACAACGCCATAACCAAGTGCCTCTATTTTCTTTTCAAAATCTACTTCACTTAGTTTGGATGAATCGTACTTAATCGTTGATTTTTCAAGCGCTAAATTAACAGTGGCCTGTTCAACACCATCCATTTTATTTAATCCTTTTTCTATACGAGTGGCGCAGGCTGCACAGGTCATACCCGTTATTTGCAGGTTGGCCTCTTTTACTTCTGTACTCATTTCTTTCACCTCTCCTTATACCAATAGGGGGTATATATCACTTAAAATAATAGAGTGCTACTTGAGCACCCTACATATTTTATTTTACATCATAGCCTTGGTCATCAATTGTTTCTTTAATTTGATCTAAAGATACTTTTGCTTCGTCAAATGCAACATCTACTAAGCCTTCTGTTAGGTTCACTTTCACTTGGTCAACACCAGTTAATGTTCCCACACTTTTTTCAACTGCATTTACACAGTGTCCACATGACATTCCTTGTACATTTAAAGTTACATTTTGCATAAAATATCTCTCCTCTTTGTTTATATTAAATAGGGGTATATATTTACAAATATTATTTTTTCATTAGCTTTTGAATGGTCACTACTAATTCATCCAATACTGCTTCATCACCCTCAGATAGGCGGTCCACAACACAACCCTTTAAATGACCTTCCAATAATATTTTTGCTACACTATTTAAAGCAGACTGTGTGGCAGATAACTGCGTAATAATATCATCACAATAAACATCTTTTTCGATCATTCCCTTAATACCACGAATCTGACCCTCTATGCGATTTAAACGAGTCGTTAAATCCTTTTTTACACGTTCAGGATGATGGCTTTTTCGACAAGATGTAGTTTCCTCCGTATGACAAGTAACCTCTTTCGTTATGTCTTCCATTCCATACACCTCCTATTTCACTTTCATCATACTATACCTACGAAGGGTATGTAAAGTAAAAAATTTTATTAATGTTGATGATCATGATGAGACGATTCTGCTTTTAATTGGCATAAAATTGAATTGTCATGCTGATGTGCTGCAGTCTCTAATTGAATTGTTACATGCTTAATGCCCTTATGCTCAAGATTATGTTCAATTTCTCGTAATATATTCTCACTATCCGTAATTTTCAACTGATCATCAACCACCGCGTGACATGAAAGTGCATTCGTTCCACTTGTTATTGTCCAAACGTGTAGATCATGTAAACTATGAACACCTTTTGTTTGCTCAATTGTTTGAATAATTTCTTGAATATCGACGTTTGAAGGAGTTCCCTCCATTAAAACATGGACTGCCGCCTTCGTTACATAGTAGCCACTTCTTAATACCAGTAATGCGACAATTACACTTGCCAGCGGATCAGCCCAGCCCCAACCAAAAAACATAATTAGTAGAGCAGCAACAATGGCTCCTACAGATCCCAGCATATCACTTAGTACATGTAAAAATGCACCTCGCATATTTAAATTATCCTTTGTGTCACTGCCCCTCATCATTATCCAAGCCACCAAAATATTAATAAGAAGACCAATCGTACTAATAATGAGCATACCTTTAGTTGCCACTTCTGGTGGATTTGCAAAGCGCTCTATTGCCTCATAGAAAATAAATAATGCTATTAAGAGTAATGTCACACCATTTAGCACCGCAGCTAAAATTTCAAATCGTTTGTAACCATATGTTTTACTGTAATTTGCTGCCTTCTCTCCAAACATAAATGCAAGTAATGCTATTGCTAAAGAAATTGAGTCACTTAACATATGTCCTGCATCTGATAAAAGAGCCAAACTATTTGTTAAAAAGCCACCAATTGCTTCAACCACCATATATCCTGTAATTATAATAAATGATAATATTAACACTTTTTTATTAGCGCCATGTGTATGATCATGGCCGTGATCATGATTATGTCCCATGTTTTTTCCCCTCCGTTATATTTAATTATGTGCAGCATGTTCAATCGCTTGCTTCAGTAAATTCATAATGTGGTCATCATCCTTCGAATAGTATAATGTTGTGCCCTCTCTTCGAAATTTCACTAAACGTAAATTTTTTAAAAAACGTAATTGATGCGAAACGGTTGATTGGCCTAAATCTAAGATTTCCGCGATGTCATTGACGGAATGTTCATCTGTACACAATAAATTTAGTATACGAATTCTTGTAGGATCACTTAATGCCTTAAAGGTTTGCGATACAACAAATAGTGTCTCCTCGTCTAAATGCTGATCGTTGTTTAATTGAGCCTCTGTTAATTTTTCATCCATTTAGTTTATCCCCAATCTTTTATATTTGTATATGAGCATGTGTTCATATACAAATATAAATTGTACTTTTAGGAATGTCAACATTTAAAGTAGCATTTACCAATTAAGCAGGATACACTACTTTTAAGGAGAGATATTTAGTGAATATTTTCGAAACAGATCGTTTATTTATGAAACAGGCATTAAAAGAAGCACAGAAAGCCGCCGCACTTGGAGAAGTACCTATCGGGGCTATACTTGTTTACAATGGAGAAATTATTGCAAGAGCCCATAATTTACGAGAAACAACACAAAATGCAACCACACACGCTGAGCTGGAGGTTATACAGGAGGCTTGTGAAAAAATTGGTAGCTGGCGTTTAGAAAATACAACACTTTATGTAACGCTTGAACCTTGCCCTATGTGCGCAGGTGCTATTTTACAGTCTCGTGTGCCTCGTGTTGTATATGGTGCACGAGATCTAAAGGCTGGCTGTGTTGATTCCCTCTATCATCTGTTAAATGATGCACGCTTTAATCATGAATGTGAAGTAACTGAAGGTATATTAGCCGAGGAATGCGGACAAATATTAACTGATTTTTTCAGAGCTTTACGTGAAAGGAAAAAGGCAGAGAAAGAGGCTCGTAAATTAGCTGAACAACAATAAATAAAAAAGCCAAACAACCGAAGTAGCAATATGTCCCTGTGTGAAAGCAAGGGGACAGTGGCAGAAGGATGTTTGGCTTTTTTTGTTATAGTAATCAATATATAAGTTCTAATCATTCGGCTGCTTCATATTGTACCCTACTTCAAAAAAGATCAATATTTAACCATAAAATCTTTATAGGTATCCAAACCATTTTACATTGCTCCAATACATAATCGTAATTCAGTAATATTCACAGTTTACCAGCAACTAATTAGCCCTCGAGAATCAGTTTGAACTCTCTTCCTTTTTGGACATATGTGTCAATCGATAATTGAATTAGCTCAAAGTCTTTATCTTGTAAGGAGCGAATAACCTTACCTGGTGATCCAACAACTAATGAACGTGGAGGAATCTTTGTACCTTGTGTAATAAGCGTATTTGCGCCAATAATACATTCCTCTCCAATTTCAGCATAATCTAAAATAACCGACCCCATGCCGACAATTGTACGACGACCTATTTTACAGCCATGTAAGACCACCTGGTGACCAACTGTTACTTCGTCTTCTACAATAACAGGCGCCCCTTCAAATAAATGAATTGTTACATTATCCTGAATACTACAGCGTTTTCCAATGCTGATCGTATCTTCATCTCCTCGTAATACTGCATTAAACCAAATTGAAGATTCTTCATCTATTGATACATCCCCAATGATATATGTTCCTGGAGCTTGAAATACAGATTCGTGTACAACTGGTTTTTTAGTGGCGTATGTAATCTCCATAAAATTCACCCTTCCATTTGTCTGATTATTTTGTTAAATTTAATATAACACATTTTAAACGGGAGGTGTACTTATTGAATCAATTATGTTCGATTTTAAAGATTCAATACCCAATTATACAAGGAGGAATGGGAAATATCAGCAGCCCTGAACTCGTAGCTTCTGTGTCAAATGCAGGAGGATTAGGAACAATCGGCTGTGGGACAATGACACCGGCAGAAGTAGAGAAGCGCATAGAAGCTACAAAACAACTGACGGAAAAACCATTTGCTATTAATATCCCAATTAATGTTAATCCTTATGCAAAAGAATTATTACAAATGGCTATAACACTTAAAGTACCGGTCGTTTCTTTATCAGCAGGAAACCCCGAACCATTTATCAAGAAGCTACATGCCCATAATATTTGTGTAATGGTGGTTATAGCAGCCGTCAAACACGCTATCAAGGCCGAACAAGGCGGTGCTGATGTGCTTGTTGTAGAAGGATTTGAAGCGGCAGGGATTAATTCAAATTTAGAGCTGACAACATTTACTCTGATTCCACAAGTTGTTGATGCGGTTTCGATTCCCGTTGTGGCAGCAGGTGGTATTGGTGATGGGCGAGGATTGGCAGCTTCATTCATGCTTGGGGCAGCGGGTGTACAAATGGGAACACGTTTTATTGCTACACAGGAAATGCCTGTACATAAGACCTATAAACAAAGGCTACTGGATGCAACCGATGTAGAAACGGCTATTCTTGGCAGATCAGTTGGGCAAATACGTCGTGTATTAAAATCACCTTACACAGCTGAACTTCTGTCAGATGAAGGAATAGGCATAACGCTTGCTGATTATCAAGAACGTACATCTGAAACGTATCATATCAAAGGAGCCATTGAAGGAAACGAAAAGGGTGGTTTTATGAATAGTGGACAAATTGCAGGGATGATCCAAGACTTACCGACTGTTTCCACGCTTATCAACAATATGATGACCGATGCACAGAAATGTTTAAATCGCGCATTGCTTACTAATTTTCAGTCTCAATAAAAGGAAGGACATAAGCTACCATGATTGACTTAAAACAAGTTATTAACGGGGCAGTTGAACCACCCGCATGTGATCAAACGTTATGTATTAAATTAATCTCGGCTATTGCTGGAGATGCTATTTGCTCATGGGAGATTAACGAAAATTTTTTAAACGGTCATCAAATAGTAATGGGTGGATATATAGCTTCTGCGGCTGACATTACGATGGCATATTCGATGGCTTCTGTACTAGAAGAAAATCAAGTATTTTCAACCATTAATTTACAAACAACATTTTTACGACCTCTTCACGTAGGTATTGCCACTGTTGATTCAAGGATCATAAAAAAAGGACGGAAAACTTGTTATGTGGAGGCGATAGTTTCACAAAATGAAAAATATGTCGCTAAAGTAACGTCTTCTATAATGATTCTTTAAAATTAAAAGAGCTCCCCTTATATTGGATGAGCTCTTTTGTGTTTTTAATTATCAGCGTGGAAAATCTCCTCAAAGAAACGATAGGATGGCTCTTCCAGTAATTTATAGTATTGTTGAAACAATAATGCTGCGTGATTTCCACTCCACATAGGAGGTAATAATTCTTGTGGAAGACCTGGATCGATAAATAGAAATTTACGATATTCATGAACAAGATTTGTACGCTCTACAAAACATTCAGCATCTGACATTTCTTCTTTAGAGATGGCACTTTGATGCACGATATATTGCTTGCTATATTGATTCATAAATTCCTCATATCGCGCTTCAATTTCTGTCAATGACCAGCTTTTTTCAATAAGTGCTTCATGATTATGCGGCCCAATATATTCGGCTGAAAAGAAATCTACGTAATCAGCAATATCATATTTTTGAATAAGCAATTTAACTTCTTCTTCTAAGTTGTTGGGCGATATCCAGCAGCCATTTGAAAAAGAACCAAATCCGCTCCATAAGAGTTCTTTACGTAATTCGTCTCGAATCTGACGTTTGTCTTCTGGAATAGTATACATCAGAAGTCGCCATTTTTGGTCCCATTTGTTGGGTTTCAGTTTAAAAATACGATTGGCCGCTTCTTCCATTCGTTTTTTACCTCGTTTTGTTAAAAAATAATAACTACGGTTCCCTTGTTTTTCAGATTGTAACCACCCTTGTTTGACCATTCTAGATACGGATACACGTACATTTTGCTCTGTATGACCAAATTCCTTCAATAAACGAATTAAGCTACCAATCCAAATTTTAGAACCGTAGCGCATAATATAATCACCATAGAGTGTAAAAATCATTGACTGTGTATTAGCGCCCATCTTATCCCCCAACTTTCTTACTTATTTCCCTTGAAATACAGGTTGACGTTTTTCACTGAATGCCTGCAATGCTTCAAGGCGATCCTCTGTCGGAATGACTAACTCATACGCCTTTGATTCGATGGCAAGACCTGTTTGTAAATCTGTGTTCATTCCTTGTGAAATGGCGTATTTTGCTTGACGAACGGCTACTGGACCATTTTGCATAATACGTGCTGCAAGTGCCTCACATTCAGATAATAACAATTCACGTGGCACCGTTTTTAAAATGATACCTAGCTGTACAGCTTCTATAGCTGTAATTTTTGCCGCTGTTAAAATCATTTCTTTTGCCTTCATTTCACCAACTAGTCGCGGCAGTCGTTGTGTTCCACCTGCGCCAGGAATAATTGCCCAACTCGTTTCAGTTAAACCAAGCAATGCCTCTTCAACAGCAATCGCAAAATCACAGGCTAATAACCATTCAAAGCCACCACCTAGTGCATGTCCATTAACCGCTGCAATAGTGGGTTGTGGTAAACCTGCGATACTATTAAACACGTCTCGAATCGCTCGTACATTCCGACGTACTTCCTGTGGTGTTAATGTTTTTCGCTCTTTTAAATCTGCACCTGCACTAAATGCCTTCTCACCCGCACCTGTAAAGATGACGGTATGGACGTTATCAGCTATATGTATCTCATCAACAACTTGTTGTAATTGAGATAACGTTGTATAATTGAAACAATTTAACGTCTCTGGTCGATTTATTGTTATATAAGCAATATAATTGTTTATTTTAAATGAAATTGTATTCATATGCAAACCCCTCTTTTTTTAATCCTATTTTAGTAAAAACCGGCACATTGAATGTGCCGGTTCCTCTCTAAGATTCTATATTTGCTATAATTGTTGCGATTCCTTGACCAACACCGATACACATAGAAGCCAGTCCGTAATGTACGTTTTGTTTCTTCATTTCGTAAAGTAACGTTGTTAAAATACGAGCACCACTTGCACCTAGTGGATGGCCGAATGCAATCGCACCACCGTTTACGTTCACCGTGGCTGGGTCTAGTTCAAGCTGTTTCATGGATTCTAATGCTTGTGAAGCGAATGCCTCGTTTAGTTCATAAAGCCCGATATCCTTTGTTGTTAGCCCTGCACGATGTAGCGCTTTTTTAGAAGCATAAATCGGTCCTAATCCCATAACAGCAGGCTCTAATCCCGCAATAGCTCCTGTTACATAACGTGCTAAAGGTATGATATTCAGTTCCTTTGCTTTGTCAGCACTCATTAACAATAGAGCAGATGCGCCGTCATTGACACCAGAAGCATTACCAGCTGTTACTGTGCCGTTTTCGAAAATGGGACGTAATTTGGCCAGTGCTTCAAGTGTCGTTTCTGGACGCGGATGTTCGTCTGTATCAATAATCGTTTCATTGCCTTTTTTATCTTTAATGCGCACGGGTACGATTTCATCTGCGAAACGATTTTCTTCAACCGCCTTTTTCGCACGTTGTTGGCTTTCAAAGGCAAAGGCATCTTGTTCTTCACGGCTAATGTTAAAGCGTTGTGCCACATTTTCAGCTGTTTGTGGCATTGTATCAGCTCCATACATGGCTTGTAGCTTTGGGTTTGTAAAACGCCAACCAATCGTTGTATCGAATAATTTTTGATCGCCACGCGGATAGTCTACTTCAGGTTTACCCATGACAAATGGTGCTCGTGTCATGCTTTCTGTACCACCCGCTATAAAAATATCACCTTCACCACTTTTGATAGCACGGGCTGCGAAGTGTACAGCATCCATTCCTGAACCACATAATCGATTTATGGTTGTTCCACCAACCCCAATTGGTAGCTCTGCAAGTAAAGCGGCCATACGTGCAACATTTCGATTATCTTCACCAGCTTGGTTAGCGTTTCCGAAAATCACATCTTCTATTTGTTCAGCGGGCACTTTGGGATTTCGTTCCACAAGTGCTTTAATCACTATGGCAGCTAAATCGTCAGGGCGTACAGATTTTAATACGCCTTTATATCGTCCAATTGGTGTACGTACAGCATCTACGATAACGACTTCCCTCATTTTCTTATCACCTCTTTTTGCTCGGTATAGTCATAAACACCTTTTCCACTTTTACGTCCTAAACGCCCAGCTTGTACATATTGTTCAAGTAGTGGTGCTGGACGGTATTTTTCACCGAGTTTTTCATGTAAATAACGCAAATTATTTAGGCGTGCATCAAGACCAACTAAATCTACCAACTCAAATGGACCCATTGGGTAATTTAAGCCAAGTTTAATTGCTTTATCAATATCTTCGGGTGTACCTAAACCCTCTTGTAACATGTAAAATGCTTCATTACCAACGAGTGCACTGATACGACTAGTAACAAAACCTGGGAATTCGTTAATGATAACAGTTTGTTTACCCATTTGTTCAGCGATTTCTCGAATTGTTTGTGCAGTCTCATCGCTTGTTTCAAGACCTCTTATAATCTCGACTAGCTCCATTTTATGTACGGGATTAAAGAAGTGCATAGCGATTGTTTGTTCGGGTCGTTTCGCATAAGAAGCGATTTCTGTTGGACTCATTGTTGAGGTATTTGTCGCAAATAAACAGTAGGGGGATGCAAACTGTTCCATTTGTTCAAACACAGCTTTTTTAATGTCTTTTTTCTCTGGCACAGCTTCAATGATTAAATCTGCATTTTTTGCAACAGCCGCTAAGTCTGTCACATAAGCAAGACGTAATCTAGCTTCTTGAGCTTGTTGAACTGTTAATTTTCCACGTGTAACGGATTTTTCAAAAATAGATGTAAGTTCATTTTGGGCATTTTCCAACGCTTGTTCATTAATATCGATAATAGCTGTTTCAAAACCACCGACTGCGCTTACGTACGCAATTCCACGACCCATAACGCCTGATCCGATGACAATGACTTTTTTCATGAAAGCTACCTCCTTGTTGTGAAAACCATATACGAAGAGTGGGGATAGCTCATCGCATATGGTTTTTGTGGTGGTTAAACGCCCAGTGGGTTTAGTGGGCGGCTACCATAATATGAAATGATACTTTTAGTTTCTGTATATAAATCTAATGTTTCAATACATAACTCGCGACCGAAACCAGATTGCTTATAACCTCCAAATGGTGTACCTGGCATTGCAGAGAATGGGCAGTTAACCATTACTATACCTGCTTGGATTTGATTTGCGACACGTGTAGCACGTGCACCATCTTTTGACCAAACCGCTGAGCCTAGACCAAATTCAGAATCATTTGCTAAGCGAATCGCTTCTTTCTCATCACCAAATGGCATCACCACTACCACTGGACCGAATATTTCCTCACGTACAACTTTCATAGATTGATTCACATCTGTAATAACAGTTGGCTCATACCAAAAGCCATTTTCAAAGCCTTGTATTGTCGCAACTTTTCCACCTGTTAAAATTGTAGCGCCTTCTTCAATGGCAGATTGTACATAGCCATCGATGACGTTTAATTGATCTAAGTCGATAATCGCACCCATATGTGTGCCCTTATCAAAGGGATCACCTAGTTTAATCGCTTTTGTTTTTGTAACAAATTTTTCTAAAAACTCTTCATAAATGTCTTTGTGTACATATAAGCGAGAACGTGCTTCACATGATTGACCGGAGTTATAGAAAATACCGTATAGTGAACCATCTACTGCAGCATCAATATCTGCATCTTCGAATACTAAATTAGGTGATTTACCACCGAGTTCTAATGTGACACGTTTTAACGTTTGAGATGCTTTTTCCATAATGCCTTTACCGACTGGTGTAGATCCTGTAAATGCTACTTTGTCGACTTGTTTATGTTCCACTAAGTAATTCCCTACATCTTTGCCTGATCCAGGAATAACATTCACAACACCATTTGGAACGCCTGCTTCTAAGCAAATTTCTCCTAAAATAATTGCAGTTAAAGGTGTTAAAGAAGCTGGTTTGACAATAACGGAACAGCCAACAGCAATAGCCGGGGCAATTTTCCATGCAGTCATCATTAGTGGATAGTTCCAAGGAACAATTTGAGCGCATACACCGACAGGCTCTTTCTCCGTATAGTTATGGAATTGACCTGGCAAGTTGTTCACTGTACCACGGTGACCAACGATTGCACCTGCATAAAACTCAAAATCTTCGATTGCTTGGTGTACTTGACCTTGTGCTGTGCCAAGTGATTTTCCTGTATCAAGCATTTCAAGTTCTACAATTTCATTGAAGCGTGAACGCATAATGGCAGCAATCTTGTTGAGTACTTGTGCACGGCGATTAATAGGATATTGTTTCCATTTGCCGTGATCAAAAGCCTCGCGAGCCGCTTGTACTGCACGCTCGGCATCTTCTTGTGATGCTTTTGCGACGGTTGCAACGACTTCACCTGTTGCAGGGTTAATCGTTTGGAATGTCCCACCATTACTGCTTTCAACTTTTTCACCATTAATAATTAAATGGTAAAAATCACGCTTCACTGATACTTGCTCTTGTACTTGTTGTGTCATTGCCATTCACTCCTTCTTATTGTCCGCTAAATTGAGGCTGTCTTTTTTCTGTAAAAGCTTTCATACCTTCTTGATAATCATCTGTAGTGCCTGCAATACTTTGACTTTGTGCTTCATACTTAAGGAAGTCTTCAAACTTTAGGTGTTCTGCTGCCTTCATATTTCGTTTAATTAAGCCAATTGCTTTAGTAGGTAGCTGTCCAATCTGTTGGGCAAACGTATGGACTTCATCTTCAAATGTGTCATCGCTATAGATAGCGGTTGCTAATCCTAATTGTTTGGCTTCATCTGGTTTAATACGTTGCCCAAGTATAGAAATTTCAAGTGCTTTGGCATCACCTACTAATTGTTTTAAGTAGTATAAATTCCCTGAATCTGGAATAAGACCTACATGAATGAAGGCATTCATAAAGAAGGATTTTTCTGCCATTACACGAAAATCTGCGGCAAGTGCTAGACTAAAGCCAGCACCTGCTGCGGCACCTTTCACAGCTGCGATAATCGGTTTTTCACAGCTATGTATTTGTTGCACCATAGGGCCATAGTGATCTGTTAAAATATCACCAAGTTTCGTACCTTTATCGATGGCGGACAAATCTTGACCTGAACAAAATGCGCGTCCTTCACCACGTAATACAATGCATCGTATGGTAGCATCTGCAGAGGCTTGCTTAACAGCAGTGCGAATTTCATGATTCATTTGTACTGTAAATGCATTTAATGTGTCAGGGCGATTTAACGAAATATACGCCACAGATTCTCTTAGCTCATATCGAATAGTTTCAAACATAATTATCTCCCCTTAAAGTTCGGTTGACGTTTTTCAACGAATGCTTGCATGCCTTCTTTTTGATCTTCTGAAGAGAATAATAGATAGAAATTTTTCCGTTCAAATTGCATACCTTCATAAAGTGAGTAGTCAACAGCTTTGTTGACGGACTCTTTAATGAGGCGGACAGCGAGTGCTGGTTTTTTCGTGAGCATTATCGCTACTTTCTGTGTTTCTTCCATTAATATTTCTGGTTGTACAATTTTGTTGATAATGCCATGTGTGAGTGCTTCTTCGGCCGTAATGCGGGCGGCACTCCAAATCCACTCCAATGCTTTTGTACGTCCTACTAATTTTGTTAGACGTTGTGTACCACCTGCACCAGGCATAACACCGAGGTTAATTTCTGGGAAACTAAATTCAGTGCCTTCCGCTGCAATTAATAAATCACAACAAAGTGCTAATTCAAAGCCACCACCGAACACGAACCCCTTGACACTACCGATAATAGGTTTTTTAACTTGCGCGATACGATCCCAGTCAGCGAATTGATTTAGTAACTCTAAATGAACAGTATTGTCTGTAGCCATTTCGTCGATATCTGCACCCGATGAAAAAGCTTTTCCATGCCCTGCTACGACAATCACTTGTACGTAGTTGTCATGGTCAAATTGTTCCATCGCATACATAATTTCGCGTATCATTGCACGATTTAATGAATTGTATTGGCGAGGACGGTTCAAATAGATATACCCAACCCCGTTTTCAATCGTTACTTCAATAAATGTGAATGCTGTCATTACGCATCTTCACCGATAATAAGTGTGACAATGTCGCTCGCAAAGCTCATTAAATCTTTTCCTGATGCTTTGCCCTCTGGGGAACGTAGTCCATTTTTTAAATCTTCTGCGCTATCATATGTCATTTCGCACATTAAATAATAAGGTGAATCTGTGCCCATCGGTGTTGAACTGAACTTTGTGATTTTCATTTCACGTAAGCCTGGAATTTTTGCTGTAATTGGTGTGTGTACGTTTTCATAGTGCTCGTCAAATGCTGCCTTATCTGCAGGGTGTTTATATAATGCGACTAATTTAGCCATAGTTGAATACGCTCCTTTGTCTACATTGAAGTAGAAATTAATTTCATTGCCTCAAACGGGTTTTTACAGCTCTTGCAATATAAAATACTGCGGCATGCTGTGGGACCAAATATATTTTCAAGCGTGACATACGTAGAACCACAGTATGGGCAATCGACATGCCAAGAACCGTCTTCATTTAAAAACCGAGGTGGAGGGGCTATGCCGAATTGCTTTAAGCCCTCTCGACCTTTTGCTGTTACACGATCGGAAGTCCAAGTAGGATTATTAATAAAAACGACAGCTACTTCACGAACGTTTTCTAATTGAGAAATCGCTTTTTCGATATTTTGTTGAATGATTGTCAGTGCAGGACAACCTGAAAATGTTGGTAGCACTTCAATACGAATATGACCATCATTAATTTGAACACGCTCAATCATGCCAAGATCAATTATGCTTACCGTATCGATTTCAGGATCTTTTACTGTATCAAGTACTTTATAGATGTGTGTCTCGTGCAATTCAATAGTCGGCATAGTCACCCTCCTTTGTAAATTGACATTACCAACTTGCTGCTAAATCAGAACGATAAACCTCTGACATTGTCTCAATCGCTGATGTTAAATCATCTGTATGCTGACCGTTACGACCATTGATTGTAGGTGTTGGTAATACAGGTACGGCAATTTTTATTGATTCAAATATTGGTTTAATAATCGCTGACCAGCGTTCTTTTAAGGCTTCTTCAGATTCGATTAAATCAAATGTTGCTAGGCGAGGTGCTACATCCCCGTATGAGAATAAATCGCCTGCATCTTTGATGACTTCTTCTAATGCTGCAATCATACGTGAACGTGATTCTTCTGTTGCTGTAAATAATTGAGTAAACCAAGCTGTCCAGTGCATTTGGTGGTAGTATAGTTCGGCACTAATCTTTGTAACGATTTCTTGGATTGGACTATAGCTGCTTGCTTTTAAGGCTTCAATTTTTGCTTTTTTTGCAGTTGAATAGATATAATTACGTGCAACCGCATAGCCCCAATCATAATTAGGTGCTTCTTTGTAGTAGCCTTCACCATTTGGACGTTCAACAAGTAGACTATTGCTACGTTCTTCTTTTGGTCGAAGCTGTGCTAAAGAATCTGAATTGCCTTCACCAAGTTCTTCTAACAATGTGTAGTATAGTTTTGCGTGCCCCATTGTATCTTGTGTAATAGATGAGAAAGCCACATCTTCTTCAATATGAGGTGCTAACCCAAGCCATTCTGAGCCGCGATAAGAGAATAAATAATCATCATCTGCTAATTGATATAGCAACGTAGTTACTGATTTTTTAAATTCAGGAGTTACTTCTTTGCTCATCTTTTTTACCTCCTCCAGCCCAAGATAGGATTTCTTTTTCATCTAGCATGCCTTGCTCATAGTGCCGCCATTTTTTCTTTAAATATCCATAGCCTTTTGTTGTACGA
This sequence comes from Lysinibacillus sp. NPDC047702, assembly GCF_050272555.1. Lineage (NCBI taxonomy): Bacteria > Bacillati > Bacillota > Bacilli > Caryophanales > Bacillaceae > Lysinibacillus > Lysinibacillus sp. NPDC047702. Next base: position 29,763 of record NZ_JBNNMG010000034.1, read on the forward strand.
TAGTCTTTATTATCTAAGCGTTGCAATGCTTGTTTGCTTTCTTGTGTTAAGCCATGTACATGTTTACGATTTACTACCCAAATGTCTACGACAGGTTCACGACGCATAAAGTTTTCCTGAGCCATCACTAGGGCTATTTCTCCGTTTGGAGCTAGGAGACTGAATTGATGCTGAAAATGGGATGTTGGTGTTCGTTTACTAAATACTTCAAATTCTTGATAGAAAGATTCTTTTTCCACGATAGTACCTCCCTCTAAGAGTTAATTTGCTAGTGCAGTTAATGCTTCACGTACCCAAGCGTTATTTTCGTACGATGAGCGACGAAGTGTTAGACGTTCCTGTGAACATGGACCTTCATTGCGTTGAATTTTCTTGAAATATTCCCAGTTTGGTTGTTCGTAAATCCATTTTTGTTGTGCCTCATCAAAGTGTAAAGTTGGATCTGGAACTGTTAAACCTAACGATTGAATACGCGGAATGTACTTTGTTAAGAAACTTTGACGTAATTCTTCGTTTGATAACACGCGAATTTTGTATTTAATTGTTACATCCTGTTTGCTTGTGCCTGTTGTATCCTTTGTTTCTGGACCAAAGAAGAATAACAATGATTCCCACCAGCGATTTAATGCATCTTGCACTAGTTCACGTTGTTCAGGTGTTCCTTCTGCTAACGCCATTATGATGGCTTCACCATGCTGTGCGTGGAACACTTCTTCTGCACAAATTCGTTGTAAAGCACGTGCATATGGTCCGTAAGAAGCACCTAACATATTTGTTTGTGAGATGATAGCTGAACCATCTACAAGCCATCCGATTAATCCTGCATCACCCCAGGATTTTGTTTCCATATGAAATACATTATGAAATTTAAGACGGCCCTCGAATAAATCAATCATCAAATCGCCACGGTTTTTCCCATATGGTTTTAGTAAGTCTTCTGCTACGCGCAATAATAATTGGCCATGACCCATTTCATCTTGTACTTTTGCCATAATACCTAGCTTTCGATATAAAGTAGGGGCTTTAGGAACCCACTCTTTTTCAGGAAGAGCACCCATGATTTCACTGATACCATGCATAGAAATCAACTTGATTAACGCTAATCGGTATTCTTCTGGCATCCAATCATCTACTTCGATTTTGTCTCCTGCAGCAATACGTGCCTCAAACTGCTCTTGTAATTTTTGTTCAGATAATTGTGTTGCTACACTCATTGTAAAAGCCTCCTTATAACTAATTTTAATTACCCGTTCTTATTTCGTTATATTAAAAACCAAAAAAATTATTCGTCTAGCAGTCTTTCAGAGTTACTTGCTACTTTAATGGATTCTGTAGGGCAACCTTCCATTGCATCCTCTAAATCATCATATAAATCTTCAGGTACTTCTTGACAGCCTTCGTTATCATCTAAAATAACATATGCAATACCCTCATCATTATAATCAAAGATTTCCGGAGCTGATGCACCGCAAGCGCCACATGCAATGCATGTAGTCTGATCTACTCTTGTGAATTTAGCCATACTTATTTGTTCCTTTCAAAAACCTTCTGCATCAGGTCTTTTCTTCCATTAAACTCGTACTATGCAACGGCTGTACTTTAGATGTTGGGTCAATATAAACTTTCGCATTACTAATAGCTGTTGGTGCTTCCCCGAAACCACTGACAATTAACTTTACTTTTCCATCATACGTACAAATATCACCAGCAGCGTAAATACCAGGGATGTTCGTTTCCATGCGAGAATTGACTACAATGGAGTTTTTGCTAATTTCTAAGCCCCAGTCTTTAATTGCACCTAATGATGAGACAAAGCCAAAGTTTACGATCACATCATCTACCCCATAGATTGGTTCTATTGTTTCATCTTTCGCATGTTTTAATTTGACATGAGTAATGATTTTTTCCCCAATTAGCTCTTCAGGGACATAAGGTGTAATCACCTCGACAGAAGATTTCATCAAATTTTCTATACTATGTTCATGTGCACGGAATTTGTCGCGTCTGTGTACGATTGTTACTTTTTTAGCGATTGGTTCTAGCATCATAGCCCAATCCACTGCCGAATCTCCACCTCCGAATACCATGACGTTACGATCTTTGAAAGCATTAAGATCATTGATGAAGTAATGTAAATTATGTTCTGCATACTTCTCTTCCCCGTCGAACTCAAGTGTACGAACTTTGAAAGCACCATTTCCTGCAGTGATAAGAATTGTACGAGAGTAATGAATTCCACTTGTCGTAACAAGTGTGAAAATACCATCTTCATCTTTTTTAATGGTTAGTACAGATTCTTTTGTACAGACATCTACTGGAAATGTATCCATTTGCTCTTTTAGGTTGTAGATAAGATCTTGAGCACGTATTTTAGGGAAACCAGCAATATCATAAATATATTTCTCTGGATAAAGCGCTGCTAGCTGGCCCCCCAATTGGGGGAGACTTTCAATAATTTTTACGCTCATGCCACGCATACCGCCATAAAAGGCGGCAAACATGCCAATAGGTCCTCCCCCAATAATCGTCACATCTTTTATTTGTTCTTTTTCAATCATTGAATAACCTCCCGCCTCTCATTTCTCCGATCAATAACACGAATTGCCTTTCCTTCTGATCGAGGAATAGAACCGATGTTTTCAATCACAAGACTAACAGAAACTAAACACGCATTTTTTAAATCATGTTTGACTTTTCTTGATAACATTTGAATCAGCGGATGGTTTAAGTTTCCGCCAATTTCTTTATATAATTTTGGTGTCAACTCCACATGTAGCTCTAGCTCATCCATATTCCCTTTCTTCAATATATGAATTTGATAGTGTGGGGCTAAACCTTCAACTTGTAGCAATTCACGCTCAATTTCTGACGGGAAAACATTCACTCCTCTAATAATCAACATGTCATCCGTACGTCCTTTAACACGAGCCATGCGTATTGTTGTACGTCCACATTTACACTTTTCATGTGTAATTGAAGTAATATCACCAGTTCGATAGCGAATAATTGGTAGCGCTTCCTTTGTTAAGGTTGTAATAACCAGTTCACCATCTTTGCCAGCCTCTACAGGTTCTAATGTCTCAGGATCGATAATTTCCACAAAGAAATGATCCTCTGCGATATGTAAGCCATTTTGACCTTCATAACATTCTATTGATACACCAGGCCCCATGACTTCACTTAAACCGTAAATATCTAAAGCACGAATTTTTAATTTGTTCTCTATAGCACGGCGCATTTCCTCTGACCAAGGTTCTGCACCAAATATCCCGTACTCAATGCCATTTGTTTCTGGATCAATCCCCATTTCTTCCATCTTCTCAGCGATGGTCAAAATATAGGATGGTGTACCTGCAATGCCACGTGGTTTGAAGTCTTCAAGTAATGTAATTTGTCGTTCTGTATTGCCTCCTGAAATCGGTACAACTGCTGCGCCTAATGCTTCAGCCCCGTAGTGTAAACCAATTCCACCTGTAAATAGGCCGTATCCGTAAGCATTATGGAAAATATCTGATTTGCGTCCCCCTGCGGCAACAATAGCACGAGCTAAAAGTCCCGACCACATATCGATATCATTTTTTGTATAGCCGACAATTGTTGGTTTTCCACTAGTACCTGAGGAGCCGTGAATACGGACTACCTCATCCATAGGAACTGAGAAAAGTCCAAATGGATATTGTTCACGCAAATTTACTTTTTTTGTGAATGGTAATTTTCGGATATCCGCTAAACTTTGAATATCAGCAGGCGTTACTCCTAGCAGATCGAATTGTTCCTTGTAAAAAGATGTATTATTGTATACTCGTTCGACTGTTTTTTTTAAACGTGTCAGTTGAATCTTTTCCATTTCTCCCCTTGATGCTGTTTCAATTTCTGGATGATACATTCCCTAATCCCCCTTTTAGCTTTTACAGTTCATTACAATACAAAACTTTATATAACATTTTAATAACGACAGTATTTATACTGTAATCTATTTATAAGATAAACAAATTAATCTGAATTGTCAATATATTTTGTTTTATCTCTTTAAAGTTACTTATTTCTAATTCTCAAGCTATTTTCTTTTAGTTATGTTAATTATATTTCTAATAGTCCGTATAACAGTAATAGCATTCCTAAATAATTTTTACCGAAAATACATGCGGAAAATCAATATAATTCTACATAGCACACATATTACCTAATTCCTTATTTACTTTTTAAATAACCAATGTTAAATTGATTTTATATTTCACTTTTATTACAGTCGTTATTATTATGTATTAATATGTGCAATACAATCGTTGGGTACATTCTGTTCGAATAAGGAATATATTTACAATTAAAAGGAGGGAATTTGTATTGACGTTATCTGAAACACAACAACACGAACAATATTACGACGACATTTTTGACGCTTTAAAAAACGAACCTTACGCTAATTATTTAGGGATGGAATTAATAGAATTGAAAGCAGGATTTGCGAAAGTGACACTTTCACCAGCTACTCATATGCTGAACACACATGGTACTGTACACGGGGGCATTATTTTTTCACTAGCTGATTATGCCTTTGCAGTGGCAAGTAATTCTTATGGAACAACTGCTGTTGGTGTGACAAATACGATTAACTACATGAGCGCGAGTTTTGCTGATCACAAACTAACAGCTATCGCTCAGGAAGTGAAAAAGACACGCCGCTTAGCTTGGTATCGCATCGATGTGTTAAGTAACGATGAATTATGCGCAACAATGGAAGCGATGGTTTATCGTAAAAATGAAAGTTTTATTGGATAAGAGTAATCAATTTCGCCTTGGCGTAATTGCGTCTGGATTTTGAATTGTGCCCGCACAATTCATTCCTTTGAAAATCCGTGACATCCGCCGGAGGCTGTATCTTCATTCAGTAGGTGTTTGGACAACTACTGAAAAGGAACCAAAACCGCATTCATCTCTCCACCTGTAGAGATGGGAGTCTTCTGCTGAATGAAGATAAAGTAATCAAAAGTGAAATGGCAATGCTGATGTGATTGAAGGAGCAATCTATCAAATATCCACCGGTTGCTTGTTATAGTAGATGTGTATGAAACCTTTTTGAGTGATGAATAGGTTTCATACACATCTTTTATTACGCTTAAATCCATCTCTAGTTTAGTGACAAGGAGGGATCTTGAAGTTGTCTTCTTATCCCTTTACTTTTGCTAGCGCAGTTGGTTTTTTCTGCGGTATACCAAAGTACGCCTCTTGTACTTTTGAATCATTTAATAACTCTTGGGCTGTACCTGAAATTGTCATTTGACCATGCGCTAATACACAGGCACGGTCAGCAACCTTTAAGGCCGCTTTTACGTTCTGTTCTACCAAAATAATCGTTGCACCTCGTTCATCACACAGTTTACGTAAAATATTCATGATATCTTTCACAATTAAAGGCGCGAGTCCTAATGAGGGCTCATCTAGCATTAATACTTTAGGATTGGCCATCAAACCTCTTCCAATAGCTACCATTTGTTGTTCCCCTCCTGAAAGTAAGCCACCAGGACGATTGAGCATTTGCTTTAAGCGTGGAAATAATTCTACGATTTCCTCGTAGTCACGATGAATCGTTTTCTTATCTTTCTTATAACGATGATAAGAACCAAGCATAAGATTGTCTTTTACAGATAACGAAGAAAAAATTTGTCTTCGTTCAGGTACTAAACAGATTCCTTTGGCAACTGTCCTTTGTACACCATCTCTAGTAATATCAAACCCCTTGTATTCGATTTTCCCCTCAGTTGGCGTATATACACCAGCTAGAGTACCAAGTAGCGTACTTTTCCCTGCACCATTTGATCCGACAATTGACAGTAATTCTCCTTCTAATAGCTCAAAATTTATACCTTCAAGGACGTGTAAATACCCATGGTGGGTATGTAGATTTTCGACTTTAAGCATACTCCACACCTTCTTCCTCATCATCGCCCAAGTATGCTGCCAGGACTTGTGGATTTTGATAAATCTCTTCAGGAGTGCCTTCTCCGATTTTTACACCATTATCCAAAACTACTAAACGATCTGAAATGGACATAACCGTTTCCATGTCGTGTTCAACAAATAAAAATGTCATACCATCCGCCCGCATTTTCAAAATTACGTCGACTAATTGTCTAGATTCTTCAGCGTTCAGACCTGCCATTGGCTCATCTAATAATATTAGTTGTGGTTTTGAAATTGCTGCACGCGCAATTTCAAGCAACCTCTGATTACCATAAGGCAATTTATCTGACATTTCATAGGCGAATTCGGCAATTCCTACGTCCTTTAAACATTGCAATGCCCTTTCCATTGTTTGAACTTCTTCATTGACGACAGCCGGTAATCGTAAACCTGCCGTTAAAATGTTTGTTTTCATCGTAATATGTGCCCCAGTCATCACATTTTCGATGACGGTCATATTATCAAAGACTTCTAAATTTTGAAATGTTCTTGTCACACCAGCTTGTGCTATTTGATATGGTTTTTTACGTGTTAATCGCTTACCTTGGAAGTACACATTTCCAGATGAACTAGGCAATACTCCAGTAATCATATTGAAAAGAGTCGTTTTACCAGCTCCATTCGGACCAATAACAGCGAAAATTTCACCTTTATTAATTGTGAAGGATACATTGTCTACAGCAACAACACCGCCAAAAATCTTTGTTAAGTTTTCTACGCTTAATATAAGTTCTTTGTTAGTCATTAGTTTTCCCTCCTGTTGCTTGGGTATTGATAGTTAAAGTCATGTGAGTAGTGTTACCCTTCTTTTTAAATTTGGAGAAAATTTTCTCGAATTGTGGTACTAAACCATTCGGCATATAAATTAATGTTAAAACAAGTAATAAACCGAAGAATACGATTTCAAATTCTCCCCCAACATTCGGTAAAATCAATGGTACATAGTGCTTTAATATTTCTCCCAGTAAAACATACGTTGCAGAGCCAATAATGGCACCCCAAATATTACTTAATCCCCCGATAATGACCATTATTAAAAAATAAATCGACGTATTTGCTGTAAACAAATCTGGATTAATAAATGATACATAATGGGCTAATAAGGAGCCAGAGATAGATGTGAAAATAGCACTCGTCATGAAGATTTGTAGTTTATATTTCATTAAATTAACACCAACTGCATCTGCTGCAATTTCACTTCCCTCAATGGAACGTAAACCACGGCCAATACGTGAGTGAATAATGTTACGTGCAATAAACAGTGCGACAAAAACAAATACCCAAATAAGATAGAAGTAACTACGATCTGTGACGAATTCAAAGCCAAATAAGCTAATAGACGGAATACCAAAAAAGCCGTTTGAGCCTCCAGTAATCTGTGTTAACTCCTTGAATGCGGTATAGACAATAATACCAAACCCTAATGTTGCTAATGCTAAATAATAGCCCTTCAATTTAAATGTTGGAATACCAATTAGTAAAGCAACAAGCGCAGAAATTAGTGCACCTACAATAATTGCTAACCAAGGAGATAAACCATGTGTACCTGTCATAAAAGCGGATGTGTAGGCACCGATTCCATAAAAGGCTGCGTGACCTAAAGAAATTTGTCCTGCGTATCCCGTTAGCATTGTTAACCCGATACATACTAATGCATAAAATCCAATCATTGTAAAAATGGCAAGTGTATAAGTAGATCCCACAAGCGGGATACAAAATAGCAGTGCAAAGAAAATACAAGGTCCAACCAAGCTGTTATTATAAATTAGTTTTAAATTTTTTTTTGTCATAGCTTTTGTACCCCTTATACGCGTTTTCCTGAAGCTTTAGCAAATAGACCTTCAGGTTTTACAAATAAAATTAATAGCAATAAAGAGAAACTCACTACATCTTTTAAACCTGAAGACCACAATCCTTCTGTAAACGCTTCAATAATTCCGATTAAAAAGGCACCTGCAATTGCAGCTGGGGCATTTGTCAATCCACCTACAACCGCTGCTACAAATGCTTTTATGCCAAGCATCATTCCCATATCATAGGATGCACCGGATATTGGAGCGATTACTGTACCCGCTAAGGCTCCTACTGCAGCACTTACAACAACCGCAAGTAATGACATTTTATTTGGGTTTATTCCCATTAAACGAGCAGCAAAAGGATTGACCACACAAGCTGTTAATGATTTTCCTGTAAATGTGTAGTTAAAAAAGTACATCATGACGATTAAAATTATGATAGAAAGACCAATTGCCCAGAGGTTTTGCGGAAGTAATACGGCATCTAAAAATTGAATTGGTGTATTATCCATAAATGGCGGTAATGTTTGGGCTTGTGTCCCCCAAATTAAAATCGCAATCCCACGGAATGCTATCGAAACCCCAATTGTAATGATAATTAGTGTTGTCATGGATGATTTACGAGCGGTATGAATGGCTGTTCGTTCAAATATTCCGCCAATAGCCGCTACAATGGCGATACTTAAAATAATGGCTAACCATAAGGGTAGATTTGCTTTTACAAGTGAAATACTGATTAAAGCACCAAACATAGCAAATTCACCCTGTGCGAAGTTAAGAATACCTGTCACGTTATAGATAATAACGAATCCCACTGCAATCAGTGCATAAATTGCTCCTATTGTTAAACCTGAAAATAATAATTGCAACATTTGAGAAAATGTTTCCATGATATCATTCACTCCATTTCATTTCGATGTAACTAAATTGATAATGAATGAACAGTGATGGGGAGACACCACTGTTCATTGAATTTGTATTATTTTTATCAGTTTTCTAAAGTCCATTTTCCGTCTACAATACGTACTATTGCAAAACTATCTGGACTTAATCCCATATGGTTTTCAGCATTGATGTTAAATGTACCTGTTAGGCCTACAAATTCCCCCAGTTCTTGCTCAATGAAATCCCGAAGAGCGGCGCTATCAGTACCTTTCGCTTCAATTGCTTTTGTTGCAATAGTGAAAGCGTCTGCTGCATATGCACCGAACGTACTTGCCGATTTATTGTATTTCGCTGTGTAAGATTCGTTGTACGTTATTAATAGTTCTTTTTGTGGATTTGAATCTTCTAAACTATTTGCAACTAATAATTTTCCTGTTGGTAAAATTACATCATTCGCTGCTTCGCCTGCGACTTCAATAAATTGATTTGTTGCAATTCCATGACTTGCAAGCACAGGCATATCTAGTGCTAATTCACGAATGTTTTTAATAACAACTGCAGATTCCTGTACAGTTCCCCAAACGATAATTGCATCTGGATTTGCTTTTTTCACACGTGTTAATAATGGTTTTGCATCTGTGACTGTTGTTTCGAATTCATCTTCAATCACTGACTCTACACCGTATTTAGGGGCATGTTTAACGAATTCGTCATGACCACCTGTACCATAAGAATTCGCAACATTTAACCATGCTACTTTTGATAAGTTATGATCTTTTAAATATTGTAAAATACGTTCTACTGCTTGTTGGTCGTCTTGTGGCATCTTAAATACCCATTTACGCGCTTTGCCATCTTCACCTACATAAATTTGTTTACTTGCAGCAACCGAGATATAAGGTACTTGATTTTGTTCTGCTAAAGGCAACATAGCTAATGAGTTACCACTAGTTGTACCGCCTATTACAAGTGATACTTTGTCTTGAGTTAATGCTTTTTTCATTGCAAGAATTGCTTCATTTTGGTCTGATTTATCATCATAAGTTACTAATTCAATTTGTTGACCGTTAATTCCGCCTTCTGCATTTTTTTGATCTACTAACATTTTAAGTGTTTGCATTTCTGGTTCCCCAAGAGCAGCTGCTCCACCAGATGCTGAAAAAATCCCTGCAATTTTTATTGAATCCGCTGTTGCTCCTGTACCAGATTCTGAGCTAGAAGATCCTGCTGATGATGATGAATTGTTTTTTCCTGAATCAGATGATGAACCACACGCTATCAAAAATAACGCACTCACCAATAGGAAAAGTGATAGTAAAGTCTTTTTCATAAAATACTACACCCCTTAATTATTTTTATACCTATATAAACCGCATCCCTATTAAAAATGACGGTATGTATAGCTCCTCATGAATAAAAAACATAACGAAAATTATTTAATTACATTTTTTTTGTAATACAAAGGTTTCTTAAGATAACAACTAATTTTATTTTCCAAGAAAAAAATCACACATTCTAGATTTTAATAACTATAAAGTAGAAAAAATCTGCTTTTATTAGTCCAAAGAATAACATGTATTGTAATAAATGATAAATACTAAAAATATACACATCAAATCATTATATATACGTTTTTTATATATCCGTTTTTATTTTGTTATATTTTTAATCAAATTAAATCATATAATTTGACTTATAAAACCCTTGCCACCTCTAGTAAAATTGCATTTTCCTTGCAAATATAAAGGAAAGAAACATATTAAATATAAAAAACGTTATATTCTAAAAAATCTGAAAATATGTTATTATACATAATAAATATACTTATTCGACAAAATACTGCATTTTAAGTATAAAGGTGGGAAATTTTATGGATCTTAGGCAATTAAATTACTTCATAACAATTGTCGAGGAAGGACAAATTACGAAAGCTGCAAAAAAACTTCATATGGCACAGCCTCCACTTAGCCAGCAGTTAAAAATGATGGAAGAAGAATTGAATTGTAAACTACTAGATCGAAATGGTAGGACACTTGATATGACGGGTCCCGGAAAAGTGTTATATGAAAAAGGGAAAACTTTATTATCTAATTTCGAGGATACTATTTCTGAAATAAAGGAAGTAGGAGAAGGCTTAAAAGGTGTTTTATCCATAGGCGCAGATCAAACTTGTTTATCCTATATACCTGAAAAAATCAAGATTATGCTCGACCGATACCCCGATTTATGCTTTAAAATTATCGAAGGTGATACATTATTCTTAACAGAGAGCCTTTTAAGTAAAGAAATCGACGTAGCTATTTTACAGCAGCCCATTGAAGATGAAAAATTTTTTTCGTTAGGCTTAGGTGTTGAGGAATTTGTACTTGCTACACCATCGAAATGGAATTTACAGAGCCCGATTCATATGGAAGATTTAAAGAATATACCATTTCTTTCTTTTTATCGTCATCATAACTGTAATACACTTCGTATTATTTTAGATGAATTTAAAACTCATGGATTTGAACCAAATATTATTTGTGAGTGTACTAATATTGCCATGGTCTCTTCCTTAATTAGAGAAGGAGTAGGTGTGACCATTTTGCCGAAAACAAGTCTAGATAAGTTTTCTATTGATGGCATTAAAATTATTGAATTTTCTAATTGTTATATCCAGTCAAAGGCGACGATAGTTTGGCCAAAAGAACGATATTTAGCAAAATATGCACTGAATTTTTTAGAATTGTTTACTAAAAATGGCAATTAATCAAATTTACCTATATAAAAAATGTGCTTCTAGGAACGTGATCTTTGCTTGCCCCGTAGAAATAACAGACCAAAACTCCATAGAATGAACATTTTAAAAAGGAAAGCAATTGTTTTGAAATTTCATTTGGGTAATAAATCTATTTTATATCTCATACTTATATTTACTCAGACATAACGATCTCTATAAAGCATCGCATGCGTCTCCTTTAAAATATATTTACAAAGAAAAGCTACCATCGAATATCTCCAACGGTAGCTTATTTTTCTATTTACTTCTTTAATTCTCTGCACTTGCCGCTTCGACCCAGATTATTTTGGGGCTATTACTTCTTTCCCGCCCATATAAGGTCTTAATACCTCAGGAATTATTACGCTTCCATCAGCTTGCTGATAGTTTTCTAGGATAGCCGCTACTGTACGTCCAATAGCAAGACCTGAGCCGTTTAATGTGTGCACATACTCTGGTTTTGCATTTGCTTCACGACGGAAGCGAATATTTGCACGACGTGCTTGGAAATCCTCGAAATTAGAGCAAGAAGAGATTTCACGATACATGTTTTGTGCTGGAATCCAAACCTCTAAATCATATTTTTTTGCTGCCGTAAAGCCTAAATCTGCTGTACACATCTTTAATTTACGGTAAGGTAGGCCAAGTAATTGTAGTACCTTTTCAGCATGACCAGTTAATAGCTCTAGCTGTTCATATGATTCCTCTGGCTTTACAAAGCGTACTAATTCTACTTTGTTAAATTGATGCTGGCGAATTAAACCACGTGTATCACGTCCCGCAGAGCCTGCCTCTGAACGGAAACATGCACTATATGCAGCAAAGCCCTGTGGTAATGCTTCTACAGATAAAATTTCATCACGATAGAAATTTGTTACAGGTACCTCTGCAGTTGGAATTAGGAAATAATCTGTTTCTTCTAATTTAAATACATCTTCTTCAAACTTCGGAAGCTGACCAGTACCTGTTAAGCTATCACGATTAACAATCACAGGTGGCAGCATTTCCTCATAACCATGCTCTTCTGCATGTAAATCCATCATAAATGTCATTAATGCACGTTCTAAGCGAGCTCCAAGACCACGATAGAATAAAAATCTGCTACCTGTCACTTTTGCTCCACGCTCGAAGTCTACAATTTTTAAATCTGTTGCAATATCCCAGTGTGCTTTAATATCAAAATCAAATGTCGGTACCTCACCCCAAGTATATTCCACAACGTTGTCATCCTCTGTTGTGCCCACTGGTACAGATTCATGCGGGATGTTTGGTAAACGCATCATCATATCTTTAAAACGGTCTTCTACATCATTTAATTGGACATCTAGCTCCTTAATTTCATCGCCAACCTGACGCATACGAGCAATTACTTCATCGGCGTTTTCTTTATTACGCTTCATCACAGAAATTTGTTCAGATACTTTATTACGCTCAGCTTTAAGCTCTTCTGTTTTTGCAATTAATTCACGACGTTTAGCATCTAATACTTCAAAATCGTCTAAGTTTCCTAAATCCTCATTACGTGTTAATAGCATTTCTTTAACTTCAGCGAAATTATCGCGCACGCGTTTAATATCTAACATCGTTCATACCTCCAATAGATTCTAAATGATGGGAAATAATAAGTCAGGTGAACACAAAAAAGCCCTCATCCCATAAAAGGGACGAGAGCTACCCGCGTTGCCACCCTAATTGACTAGACACCATGTCTAATCCACTTATTTCATAACGGCATTTCAGCCGGCGACAGCCTACTTCATTAACTTCGACTGCGCAACTCCAGGACGGATTCACAAGTGTTTTTATCAGCTTCCACCAACCGCTGACTCTCTAAAAAAAACGATCCTGCTACTACTTCCCATCATCGTGTTCAGTTATTTAAATTTTATCCATACTGTACTATACGAAACGACATTTTGCAAGTCAAACCATAGACGATACAAAATATTTGAGAATACGTGTATCTGTTGTTAATTCAGGGTGAAAAGAACAGCCTAATAAATGATCATCCTGCGCCAAAACAATTTTCCCTTCATGCTCTGCTAGGACTTCAACACCTTCACCAACTGATACAATATGAGGTGCACGTATAAAAACAGCAGGAATTGAGTCACCTATTTTAGGTATATTAAGGTCTACTTCGAAGCTATCTACCTGACGCCCATAAGAATTTCTTGCTACTACTACATTCATAACTGCTAAATGCGGCTCATAATCCACTACTTCATTTGCCAATAAAATTAAGCCTGCGCATGTTCCAAACATTGGCAATCCAGTCTTTGCAAGTGTGCGAATTGGCTCTAACAGCTCGTATCGATTCAGCAACTTTCGCATTGTAGTACTCTCCCCACCAGGTAGCACAAGTCCATCTAGTTGCTGCAAGTTATTGTGCTGTTTTACCAAAACAACCTCACAGTCTAGTGACTCTAACATTTGCATATGCTCTCGTACCGCTCCTTGCAATGCTAATACACCAATTCGTTTCATGTTACCAGCCTCGCTCCTGCATACGCTCATTTTGACCAAGCTGTGCAATATCAATGCCTTTCATTGGAACCCCTAGCTCTTTTGATATTTCGGCTAAAAGCTTATAGTCCTTATAATGTGTCGTAGCCTCTACAATTGCCTTTGCAAACTTCTCTGGGTTTTCTGATTTAAAAATACCTGAACCAACGAACACCCCGTCAGCCCCAAGCTCCATCATTAAAGCTGCATCAGCAGGCGTAGCGACACCACCAGCTGCAAAATTCACCACTGGTAAACGCCCATTTCGTTTAATTTCTCTTAATAATTCAAACGGAGCTCCAAGTAATTTAGCCTCTGTCATTAGCTCATCCTCTGTCATACCGACCACCTTACGAACTTGCGCATTCACTTTACGAATATGGCGTACAGCCTCTACAATATTCCCTGTTCCTGGTTCACCCTTTGTTCGCAGCATTGAAGCTCCCTCACCAATGCGTCGAGCGGCTTCTCCTAAATCACGGCAGCCGCAAACAAATGGTACAGTGTAATCACTTTTTAATAAATGAAACTCTTCATCTGCAGGTGTCAATACTTCACTTTCATCAATATAATCAACACCCATTGCCTCTAAGATTCTTGCTTCGACTATATGCCCTATACGTGCCTTAGCCATCACAGGTATAGAGACTGCCCCCATAACCTCCTCAACAATTCTAGGATCAGCCATACGTGCAACGCCGCCCGCCTTACGAATATCTGATGGTACCCTTTCTAATGCCATGACAGCTACAGCTCCTGCTGCTTCAGCAATTTTTGCCTGCTCTGCATTTATTACGTCCATAATGACGCCACCCTTTTGCATTTCTGCCATTCCTCTTTTTACTAGCTCTGTGCCTGTTTGTTTCATGTTTCTAACCTCCATCTTTATGATGAAGTCTAGTATAATGGAAATTGACTATATCGAAATATCCAGTTTTATTAATATCTATAAGGTCAGGAGGAAACGTAAACGTGGACATGCTATTATTTCAGCTAGAAAAAGATGGCGGAAAACCGCTCTATGATCAGCTTTATAGCGGCATTAAAGAAGCTATCATTACAAAGAAAATTACAGTAGGAGAAAAATTACCATCAAAAAGAAAATTATCCGATTTTTTGAATATTTCTCAAACAACAATTGAAATTGCATATGCACAACTACTAGCTGAGGGCTATATAATGTCTAAAGCACGCGTTGGATATTTTGTAGAGGAGATTGACGAGCTTCCCTATATTCATCAAGACACGGTAGCTACCTTAAGTGATCTGCCTAGGAAAAAAACATACAAAATAGATTTTAATCCTGCTTCTATCGATATTCATGCATTTCCCTTTCAAACATGGCGTAAATATGCAAAAGAGCTTTTTGATGATACTTCAAAGGAATTATTATTAACTGGAGAACCTCAGGGAGAGCTATCTTTACGTACTGAGATTGCTAATTATTTATATCAATCGCGTGGAGTTGTTTGTAGCCCTGAGCAAATAGTTGTGGGTTCAGGGACGGAGCAGCTACTTCCAATGATTTTACGCCTCTTTAGTGACGACACTTACTTTGCTCTTGAAAATCCTGGTTATCCAGCTGTCCATCGTATGTTTTCTCAGCATAAACGAAAGGTCTATCCAATTACTGTCGATGAAGAAGGCATCTTAATTCATGAACTCGAAAAAACGAGCGCTGACGTTGTGTATATCACACCATCCCATCAGTTTCCAACAGGTGCAGTATTGTCAGCTACAAGACGTGCACAGGCATTAAATTGGGCTACACAGAGCACCTCTCGCTATATAATTGAGGATGACTATGATTCTGAATTTCGTTATACTGGAAAACCAATTCCTGCACTACATGCACTTGATCGAAACGATAAAGTCATTTATATGAGTACCTTTACAAAATCATTAATGCCATCCTTACGTGTTGCTTATTTTGTTCTCCCGCCAAAATTGCTCGCGACCTATAATGAAGTATTTAATTACTACTCATCAACAGTACCTAGATTCGATCAACATATTGTTGCTAATTTCATGCGGGATGGTCATTTTGCTAAACATTTAAACCGGATGAGGAAAATTTACCGTAAAAAACACGATAAGCTTACTTCTATTTTAGAAAACTATTCTAATCAAATTAAAATTACTGGGGAGCAAGCGGGAATGCATATATTATTAGAGGTACAGCATGCACTATCTGAAAAACATTTACAACAGCTCGCCTCTAATGCAGAGATTGGTATTTATCCATTATCGGACTACCGACTAGATCGCACTGTAACATCGCAGGCTCAATTTTTACTAGGCTTTGGAGGTATACCTGTACATGAAATTGAACAATCCATTGAGAAACTTATGGATTGTTGGGATATAAAAAAGCACCAATCACCCTCACGTTAAAATGCGGGCTGATTGGTGTTTCTTTTCAATTAGGGCTCAATTAATTGAATATTATAATGTTCAAACCATGTATGAATTTGCCCTAGATATGCCAAAAGTTGAGGCCCTGCCATTAATTGCCCGTACCAAGGAACTTTAAAAGAGCTACCACCAGAATCAATTAGCTCAATCAGCTTCTGCCTTTCAAATAACTCATGAAGAATCGAATTTTTATCCTTCATTATTTCTCCTAGCCATTTTTGAACACCCATCGTATAAAGCGGATGATAGGTTTTAGGATACGGATTCTTTTTACGATACAATACTTCTTTGGGCAATAAGTGGTCCATTGCTTTTCGAAGTAATCCCTTTTCCATTCCGCCTAAATTTTTCATTTCCCAAGGAATATTCCATGTATATTCCACAAGACGATGATCAGCAAATGGAACTCGAACCTCAAGACTTGCTCCCATACTCATACGATCTTTTCGTTCTAACAACGTTTGCATAAACCACACCATATTTAAATAAAACATTTCACGATGCCTTGCTTCCTCTATACTTTCTCCTTCGAAATATGGTACTTCTGCAATTGTTTGTGTATAAACATGCTGTGTATATGATTCAACTGCTAATTTCTTACGCCATCGATCTTGTAGCATTGTTGCTCTTTCACCAAGTGAACGAATCCAAGGGAAACCTGTTGTCGTCTCAGTAAACCATGGATATCCACCAAAGATTTCATCTGCACATTCACCTGATAATGCAACTGTAAAGTCCTTTTTAATTTCTCGGCATAACCATAATAGTGATGAATCTACATCTGCCATTCCTGGTGAATCTCTAACAAGCACAGACTCCACTAACAAATCAATTAATTGCTGTTGCGAGATTTCCTCAGCATGATGATCTGTTTTAAATGTATTTCTCATTTGTTCAATCCAATAAGTGTCTGTCGATGTTTGAAATGCATGTGGATTAAAAAAACGCTCATTATCCTCATAATCAATAGAGTACGTATGAAGCTTATCTTTCCCCTGTTGCTGAAAACTGTTCGCTGCAATGCCTGTAATAATACTAGAATCTAAGCCACCTGAAAGAAAGGTACAAATTGGTACATCCGAAACAAGTTGACGTTCAATTGCATCAGTCAATAAAAAACGGACATGATCTACTGTATCTTCTAAAGATTCATTATGACGCTCGCTCTGCAAACGCCAATATTGCCAAATTCGTATACCTTCCCTTGAGAAACGTATTGCATATCCAGGACGCAATTCGTTAATATTTTGAAAAAGCGCCTTCCCTGGTGTTCTAGAAGGCCCTACAGCCATAATATTGGCCAATCCCTCTGCATTTACAGTTGCTTTCACCATAGGATGTGCTAATAATGCTTTTACCTCAGATGCAAAAAGCAAACTACCTTGTTGCTCTGTATAATACAAAGGTTTTACCCCAAGTCGATCTCTACATAAAAATAGTGATTGTAATTGTTCATCCCACACCCCAAAAGCAAAGATACCATTTAAAAAATTTACACATTGCTCTTTCCATTCGATATAAGCCGTTAGCAAAACTTCCGTATCTGAATGTGTAGTAAAAGTATATCCTCGATTTTGAAGCTCCTTACGTAATTCCTCTGTATTATAAAGCTCGCCATTGTATGTAATGACATAATTTGCACCTTCATGACTTTTCATCATTGGTTGCTTGCCGCCGATTAAATCAATAACGGCTAACCTTCGATGGCCAAATGCTATATGCTCATTACACCAAATATTATCATCATCAGGACCGCGCTTATTTAAAGTTTGCGTCATCAACTTTATGATTTTTTCACTTGTTCTTAAATCTTTTTGAAAGCTAGCCCATCCTGTAATTCCACACATTTAGCCACATCCTTTCGCCTATTAGCGTATGCAGTAATGTACTAAAACGTGAAAAAGAACACGTAATGATTTACGTGTTCTTGAATGATTGATTATTAAAATAAGCCACCAACAAAGTCGGAGATACCACCCCATAAGTTGCCAAAGAAGTTACCTATACCTTGGAAGAATAATGAGATGCCACTAGCACGCTCCACAGCCTCTGTAGTGACAACATCAGCTGTTAGTTCCTTACCATCAATGAAACCGTAATCGGTACCCTCTGAGCGCTCAATAACTACCTTTCCGACAACTGTATCCTTTTTAACCTCTGCTTCTAGACTCTTTTTATCTAATACTAGTTTTGGTTTATATAGATCTTTATCAGATGACTTCATCATAAATGATACAGGTTCTTTTACAGCAATTGCTACTTTCTTTTCTTTACCTTTCGTAACTTTTACTGTTTTTTGATCTTTAAACGTATACTTCGCTGGAATAATTTCTTGTTTTGAGAATTGTGAAAAGCCGTAGTTAAATAATTTAGCTGTTTCGTCGAATCGAGCTTTCTTTGATTCCTGCCCTTTTGCATCTACAGCCTTCATAACAACAGAAATTAAACGTGTACCATTACGCTCTGCAGTACCTGTAAAGCAATGTCCAGCAAAATTTGTTGTACCAGTTTTTAATCCGTCGACGCCTTCATATTGGTGCACTAACCCAGGCAACATTAAGTTCCAGTTCCTCATTTCAATTCTATCATCTGTACCTTCGCGGAACGTCTTTTCTGCAATTTTAGAAGTTTCTAATACGGTTGGATGATCTTTAAGTAAATGATATGCTAATTTGGCTACAGATTTAGCAGGCATCACGTTTTCATCTTCTGGCCCAGTACCAGCTGGATGCATTCCAAATAAATCTGCATTGTTAAGTCCAGTAGAGTTCACGAATTTATAGTTTTTAAGACCAAGCTCTTCAGCTTTTTTATTCATCAGTTTTAAAAACTCAGCTTCAGTTCCAGCAATTGTTTCTGCAATACCTACTGTAGCAGCATTTGCTGAATAAATCGCCATTGCCTCATATAATTCACGAATTGTGTAAGTTCCATCCCTACGTAATGGTACATTACTTAACGCACGGTTTTGTGACATACGATACGTATAATCAGTTACATGATATTCCTGATCCCACTTAACTGTACCTGCATCAATTGCGTCCAATAACAGGTATTCTGTCATCATTTTTGTCATACTTGCAATACCTAGTGAAGTATCTGCATTTTGTTCATATAAAATTTTTCCTGAATCTGCGTCAATTAAAATCGCAGCATCCACGTGTAGTCCTAAATCTGTTTCTGCTTTTGCCTTCACAGGAATACCTGCAAACACACTAAATAACAAAACAGGGATTAGGAGCAAGCGAATGACAGTATTCATTGTCTTTTTCACCTTTAAAACCCTCCAAAAAAAATAATCTTGTCCACGACATTTTATCACAGATAGTAACTTACGTGGGTACTTCTCTAACATAAAAAAAGCTCTCGCGCCATCTTTGTAGACGATTCGAGAGCATAAAAGTTGCTAGTAATATATTACATCGAATAATTCGGTGATTCTTTTGTGATTTGTACATCATGTGGATGCGACTCACGTAAACCTGCACCTGTCATTCGAATGAATTGAGCATTTTCTCGTAAGAACTCTAGGCTTGGTGATCCACAATAGCCCATACCTGCTCGAATACCACCGATAAGTTGATAAATTGTATCTGCTAGAGGTCCTTTATAAGGAAGTCGACCTTCAATTCCTTCTGGTACTAATTTTTTCGCATCTTCTTGGAAATAACGATCCTTAGATCCTTTTTCCATAGCTCCAATTGAACCCATACCACGGTAAACTTTGAAGCGACGTCCTTGGAAGATTTCTGTTTCACCAGGAGATTCTGAAGTACCTGCTAGAAGTGAACCAAGCATTACAACATTACCACCCGCTGCAAGAGCCTTTACGATGTCTCCAGAGTATTTAATACCTCCATCGGCAATAATTGTTCTGCCAACCTCACGAGCCACTGTAGCGCAATCGTAAACAGCTGTAATTTGTGGTACACCTACACCAGCTACAACACGAGTAGTACAAATAGAGCCTGGACCAATACCAACCTTAACTACATCCGCACCAGCTTCAAATAATGCACGTGCACCTTCACCTGTCGCTACGTTACCAGCGATAATCTCTAGCTCTGGATATGCTTCACGGATTGAACGAATTGTTTGTAATACGCCCTCAGAATGCCCATGAGCTGTATCAATTACTACGATGTCAACTTGAGCCTCTACAAGCTTCTCGATACGTACCATCGTATCTTTTGAGACACCAACTGCAGCACCTACTAATAAGCGACCATGTATGTCTTTTGCAGCGTTAGGGAATTCAATTACTTTTTCGATATCCTTAATCGTAATTAACCCTGTTAATTTACCTTCTTCATCTACAATTGGCAGCTTTTCGATCTTATATTGCTGAAGAATTTTTTCAGCATCCTCTAAAGTCGTTCCAACAGGAGCTGTAATTAAATCTTCTTTTGTCATAACATCTTCGATTTTTAATGAATAGTCAGAGATAAAACGTAAGTCTCGGTTTGTAATTATTCCTACCAATTTTTGATTTTCCATACTATCAACAATTGGTACACCAGAAATTCGGTATTTGCCCATTAAGTGCTCAGCATCGAAAACTTGGTGAGTCGGAGTTAAGAAGAATGGGTTTGTAATAACACCATTTTCAGAACGTTTTACTTTTTCTACTTGTTCAGCTTGCTCATCAATTCCCATGTTTTTATGGATAATACCGATACCACCTTGACGTGCCATAGCAATTGCCATTTTAGACTCTGTAACTGTATCCATGCCAGCACTAACCATTGGAATGTTTAATTTAATTTTTGGTGTTAGTTGAACTGATAAATCAACATCTTTCGGTAATACTTCGGAATGAGCTGGTACTAATAATACATCATCAAAAGTTAAACCTTCTTTGGCAAATTTAGTTTCCCACATTTTCGTAACGTCCTCCTATAGTTAAAAGAATATTAATTGTAAGATTAACAACGTGCCAAGCTACTGTCAAGAAACTTATAAAAGAAAGACAATTCAGATTTTTAAAGGCGGTAAATTTAGCAACAAATTTACTCTTAGCTCTTCAAATAAATGATGATGGTAAGTTCTAATCTTTAAATTCTTCTACTTCATTTAGTATTTAATTACTACCTTGTACTCTGCTATATTTAGTATTTTGAACAATTTTTTTGAAAAAGTTGATAGATTGGAAAAGATTTTTCCATTAAAAACAAAAAAACAGCCAACACATAGTTGACTGTCTTTGCCTAGCAATGTCCTACTCTCACAGGGGGAAGCCCCCAACTACCATCGGCGCTAAAGAGCTTAACTTCCGTGTTCGGTATGGGAACGGGTGTG
>NZ_JBNNMG010000035.1:0-50817 GCF_050272555.1 Lysinibacillus sp. NPDC047702
GTTCGTTAGCATAAGGAAGCACCTCCTTCAATTGATACATCTATCGTACCGGAGGTGCCTGGTTATTTATATGCGTTATTTGAATACGGGCTTACGTAATATCTATGTTAGTATCAACTTTCTTTTTTATAAAGCTTATTCTTAATAAGGGAATTGAACAAGTACATTATTTAACATCTACATTATATGTAGTAGCTATTGTAGTGTCGATTATAAGCTTTGTTGCACATTGGAAGACTAAACAGGTCATTAAGAGAAATGAAGGTCATGCCTAACTAGGTGTGGCTTTTTATAATGCTTCATTTTCTATTGATTACTTCAATCCCATTTGTCCCATGATATAGGTAGATGGGGGGTGTTGGTTAATGGATTATGAATATAAAGTAAAGTTTTACTTTGACGAAAGTCGCGAAGAAGAATATAAAATCAAGACTAATATTGGACAAGAAACATTTGCAGAAGAAATTTCTAATGGCTTGAATGAAAAGTCATGGTATTCATTTACTGAAACAGAACATTTTAAAACAATATTAATAAATACTAATGATGTTTATAAAGTATCGGTAGTGCAAAATGTTGTAGAATTTGATTAATCAATGTATTAAGTCACACACATTATGTAGTGAACCCCAAAAGTTAGACTTTAACCGGAATGGATTTCTCCATTCTGGTTTTTCTTTTATGCAGCCAATCTTTTACGATAGATGACTGGACTACATCCAAGTTTACTTTTTATTCGCTTGTGATTGTAGTAGTAGATATATCTATCAATCGCTTGTTTTATTTCTTCAAAATTAGTAAAGATAGTTCCATAATACATTTCTTGTTTCAGTGGGTCAAAGAAGTTTTCTATTGGCGAATTGTCTAAGCAGTTTCCTTTTCGAGACATGCTTTGGAATGTTTTATTGTTTTTAAGTAGATTTGCGTATTGTTTCATCTGATACGCCCATCCCCGGTCTAAATGAAAAGTTCGTCGATAAGGGCAATCTGATGTCCGTTCAATTGCCTCTAGTTGAGCGTCATGAATTGCTTGTGCGTTCGGTCATTCAGATAATCGATAGGAAATTATCTCACCATTAAACATGTCTAGAAATGCATCTAAATAAGCCTTTTTAATGGTTACTTTTCCATCTTCTCCAGTAACGAAATACTTGAATTCAGAAGTATCCGTTGTTAATTTTTGATGGGGGATGGATGTATGGAAACAGCGGTGAATACGATTCTTCTCAACCGTTCCAACAGTCCCATTGTATGTACTATATTTGCGAGATTTTCTCGTAAACTTCACGCTTTGTAGACCAAGTTTCTGCTTAATACGCTGAATTTTTTTATGATCCACAAGGATTCCGCGGTTAGGTAATTTTTTAGCCGAGCTGGTCATTTATTATTGAAATCATAATACTAAATATGACATTTTAGTGAAGAAAATTATTTAAGTATAAGAACAGAATTAAATAAAAAATTCAAGTGTTTCAGTGAAAAGTTCATCTAAAATAATACTTACGTTATAAGAAGTGATTATAATAGCGTCAAAAAATGGCGGTACCTTGGCGTGATTTTTAAAATAAATAATTAATTCCGTCAGAAATTGGCGTGATGAACGTCAAATAATGGCGTAAACATCCAATTGAATTTCCGCTTTAAGGAATGATAGGATGAAATTAACGCGATAGTAAGTAATATTACATAGTAAATATAAAACGACAGGGGTAATAGAAATATGTACAAACTGCACTTTTATTAAGTCCAATTGCACTTCCTTACAGGTTTCAAATTTAGAAAAAGCATCCGTATCGGAAGTTACTAAATTTTCCGCAGAAGTATTATCAGAAATAGAAGCCATTACCAACAATTCAGAGTCTGTTGAATTGATTAGTGTAGATGAATTACCTAAAGGAATACCTTTTGTTAATTTCGATACAATAGAAGATTTTGAAAAAGCAGTAAAAGAATTAGACGAAGAAAATAAAAACCCACAAATTGTTAATATAGATACAGAATACATGTCTCTATCAAATCAGATGATTACTACTAAGGCGGCAGATTCTTCATCCACAACTGATAGACTTGAAGTATTAATAAAGAAATCATGGAATGCTCTAAAAGCTGCTACTCAACCTACAACTGTTACTGTTGATGTAAAGTATAGTTATACTGGAAGTGGATCAACTAAAGCGTTTTCATCTATAAATAATGTTAGTTCTTATAGTTTAGGGTTCCCAACAACGTGGATACAAACTGATTATAATAAAAGTTTTTATAATTTTAAAAAAGGAGTTAACTTAGAGCTACTTGGTCATAATGTAGTAGGTTCTGTAATTGCTGGTCAACAAATAGGAGCAAAAGTATCGGATGAAATAACATTTAACTATAATATAGCGGGGGAAAAATATATAATAGAAGATTAAGACTTGTAATATCTATACCTGTAGCTAGAACACTAATAGAGTAGTGTTCTAGCTACAGGTATCTTTTAAATATTTGAAATTCAAAATAAAGTGATCTAACGGTGCAGATTAGTTTAACGAAAATTTTATGGTGAAATACTATTTAGGGAGGGATAGAAACTATGAATTTATTATTACTCTTTGGGTTAATTGTATTAGTATTAGTAAGCTTATTAAGCCCCAAAAATAAAATGACCTCCACTAATAAGAAATTATATATTTTAAGTCTTATTTCAACTGTTATTTTTGCCTTCATACCAGCAGTTGGTTATCAAGTCGATAGTAATGGGTATCATCACTTTGGTTTTCCTGCTGAGAGTTTTGTAAATCGTGGTGGATGGGTTTTTACCTTTAGTTCTTTTGGACTTTTGCTTAATTTTTTTCTGTTTTACTGGTTTTTTAAGCTATTACTATATCTATGGAGAGTGTTAATAGTACGAGTAAAGATGTAATGTCAGTCTGATATTTTTAAATTACCTTATTGAGCAAACGGGTAGCTTTAGTTTTTAATTTGGTAATAATAAATAAAAATAGGAACAGGCAAGTATAATTAAGATTTTTTTAGTAATTGGATAAACTTAGTTAAAAATGTATATTATCCAAGACAATATGATTATATTTCTTATTAAACCATTTGTTGGATTTCATCGAATTACTTGAATTGATATAATAATTCAGGTGCAACTTTTCCCTTCTGCATAAAGGGTTAAGATGCACCATTCCTCAAATACACACCAAAGCCTAGGTACTCAATTAATTAATTTGAGCCTGGGCTTTTTATGGTTTAGTATTCTCTTACTTCAAATGAAGTAATCTTATCATGAACGACATATTCTGTTACCTTTTTATAAGGTGAAATTGTTTTTGAAAATTTGAATGTTGATGAACCTTGGGCACTCTCAAACCAATTTAAGTAGTTGTTTAAAACTGTATTCGTTACATCATATTCTTTAGTAATACCATTCACCAAGGTAATACTAAGAATAGCACTTGAAAATGCATTATCTGGTTTTTTAACAATAACCGTACTTGTAGCTGAAATATCTGTGTTTTCTATTGTTGATGTAATGATTGTAGTACCTTCGCTAATAGCAGTTACATTCCCATTCTGATCTACAGTAGCAATCGATTCATCACTTGATGTCCAAATTACTTTAGTACTATCTGGGGTAACTGTAGCAGTTAATTTATCTTGGCTACCTTCTAACAACTCTAACACATTTCTGTCTAAGGTAATTGATTTTTCTACTTCGACATGAGCTCTCAATATGCCATCAACATCAATAGCATCAAAGGCTAAATAAGAATTATCATCGGATTTCTCTATTAAAACAGTGTGTTTTGTATTTGATAAACCACTTTTCTCGTATACTAAAGTTTGCCATGGGATAGAAGAACTAGTTGTATAAGCTGAATAATAATCTACTATCTCTCCATCAATTGTAACTTTTGTATTTTTATCGCGATTTTGGTGTGGTGCATCTATTATACGAAATTTTGTGCCTATAAAATCAAATTTAATATAGGTTCCTATGGAATTTCCTGGTGATTGACCATTTTTATATGCTCTATTTGGTTGAGATTGATAGAACATTTTATTTTTTATTATTAATGGATTAGAATCGTCATATCTTTTCCAACCTATTTCAGGTTTTAATAACCTACTTCCTACTACTGCACTATTTTCAGACGTATTATCTAAATTAGTTACGCCTTCTTCATAATCCACTACTTCTGCGGCTGAAGCACTTTCCATACTAAAGCTACCTAGTACTAACAGCATTAACGCTAAATAAATAAAACCTTTTTTCAACAAATTAACCACTTATGTGTCCTCCTTAAAATTGTCTAAGTTTATTTCTTTTAATAACCTATAATAACAACTTTAACCATACCTATACTTATTTACCATAATAAAAATCGTCTAATTCTAATAAAAAAGCCACTCATTTGAGTGACTTAATTTTTGACTAAACTTTGCTCATAACAATACTTATATAATTCAGCAGTTACATAGCAATCGTGTAGTGCATCATGAGATTTTAAATGATTCAATTTTAAAAAACTTTTCAATGTAGACAATTTGTGATTTTTCGTAAAGTCAATATATTTACGAGAAAGTGATAACGTGTCGATAACTCTATATTTTATGTAAGATAATTTTTTCATATTATTAATATTTGTAAGTAAAAATTTCATATCAAAAGGAGCATTGTGAGCTACAATTGTTTCGCCTTCTAAAAACTCCACTAATTCATATATCTTATCAAATATATAAGGCGCGTTCTCTACATCTTCATTTGTTATTCCCGTGATACGTGTTATCTTTGCTGGTATATCTTCAATCGGATTTATGTATGTGAAAAATTCATCTATTCTTTCAAAATTTCTATATTTCACTGCAGCTATTTGAATGTTTGAATCTTCTTCTGCATCAAGTCCTGTTGTTTCAAAATCCAATACAGTAAAATCAGTAACGAATTTTCGTGTCTTTGTATACTTTAAATATTCTTTATCGTTATCAGTTATCCGTTTAGGCTCATTAAATTCTGCTCTAAGTGTAATTGTGGGAGGCTTGTTCATTCTTAATTTTATAGGACCAAGCTCATGTTCTTCCTGTGCTTCAATCTCCTCCTTAGGTTCTTGTTTTTCAACAAGTGTATTAATTGGTTGTTTTTTAGAAAATAATTTTTTTAACCAATTCATGCTAATAACCTCCTTTTGTATTCCATTCTAGGAAATTCAAAGGTAAAAGTACATACAAAAAAACAGACAACCTTTTTAGTTATCTGTTTTGTAATTAAAACAATTAAAATTACTATGAACGTGTTTTCTAAAAGAAAGTTTATTTTGTAATCTTTACATTATTAAATCTGTAATCTGTCCAGTTAGCACGAATTAAAATATTTATTGAATCAGCATCAACAGGAGCATAGAAAATAACATCTTCAGCAGTTACGCCAGGCTCAATATAGGTATCAGCGTGAGGAACATTTTCTTTTTTATAATATCTTTCAAAGTTGAATTTAGAGTTATAACTGTACTGTTTTCCATTTGCGACAATCTTAGATAGATCGCTTCCATTGCTAATTTTATCATTTGTGTTATTTACATATGTAACATAAATTTTTAATGAATCAGAATCTTGCACAACTTTATCAATTTTAACTGTTAAATTATCAATTGTTTTTGACAAATCAGATTGAGTAGTAGTTGTAGTTGATCCAGTAGCATTTGATGTAACTGCATAAGTATTAGATTTACTATCATAAGTAACCTTTCCACCGTATAATCCCGCAATAGCATCTAATGGTACATATGCTTTTTTGTTGATGATCTGAACATCAACAGATTGTTTCTTTCCATCAAAAGTGAAATTATACTTTGTTGCAGCATACGCACCCATGCTGAAAGTTAATAGTAATACAAGTACGCTAAATAGAATCGTTGATTTTTTCACTTCAAAAGCCTCCTTTTTTTCCATTTTATTCGAATCTATATTAGGTGTATATAATAAAAAGCAGACAACTGTGTTAGTTATCTGTTTTATGTTCCGTATTGGACTGTTTAGCTTGTTCAATGACTTCCTCAAAGGCTGCTTTAATTTTCTCAATCGTATAACCAGCTTCCAGTAATTCTTGGGTTGTTTGTTCTAGTTTGTTCATTTTGAAATCCTCATTTAAATTTTATCTATCTCCAACTTTAATAATATTGAATTTGGCTAGAAATATCAAAAGAGTCATATTTGTAGGTGTGTATAGTAATGTTTTTTAGCGATTAAGAAGAGGTCAACACGATTCATCTTACACTCCAACAAGATAGATAGTATTAGAACAATTACTTTGATTTTTCACCTTCATTATTTTCTCTCTCAAAATAATTTTTATTTTGAGAAATTTGATACATTTATACCAATTTAACACTATTTATGTATAATAATTTTGAAGGAGGTAAAATCTTACTAACGCATTTTACCCTTATCCTAGTAATTGCATTTGCTTTTACAATTAAAACTTAGGGCGACAACGTGTTACAAATTTAAAGATGTACCAATTGATCCCCTACGACAAGTAAACTGAATTGTGACGGGGATGATTGGGCTTACGAAACAAAGACACAAAAAACATTCAAGGAGATTAAAACATGAAAATTAAAACACTCGTAATATTAATGATGACATTGTTATTAGCATTTTCATTCAATTTTGATATAGCAAATGCAAATAATTTTAAAGAAGTTAAAATCGTAAATTCTTCTTCTACTATATATGAAAAACCAGATACTAATTCTAAGGTATTAGGAACTGTAGAAAAAGGAACTTTCGTTACATTAATCAGCAAAGATCAAAATGGCTTTTCACGTATAATCTATCTAAATAGCGAATCTAAAATCATGGATGGGTATATTTCTGATTCTGTCCTTGAAGATGCACAATACACTATTAAAATAGCAAGTTCTAAAAGTGGGTTAGTTGTGAAAGAAATGCCTTTATTAAAAGCAAAAACAGTTGCAACATTGCAAAATAAAATGGTTGTAAAAGACTTTGGCTCTGTTGGAGACGGTTGGTCATTTGTACAGTATGGTAATGTAATTGGTTATGCAGCGACTAACTTTATGAGTACTTCAAAACCAACAACTAAATACGTAGTATCAAACCTTGTTGTGAGAAATATAGCAAGTCCATCAGGAGCTAATGTAGGAGAACTTAGTAAAAATGAAGCAGTATCTGTTCATTCTACAATCGCTGGTTGGTCATATATTTCGACTTCTTCTTATGAGGGCTATGTAGTAGATTCTTATTTAAGCACAAAAAATTCTAATGCAACAACAAATAGTAAACCAAGTAGTTCATCAAACTCTAATTCTTCAAGCAGTGGCAGTAACAGTGGTAAATCATACTATAAAAACTGTACAGAATTACGAAAAGATTATCCAAGTGGTGTAGGTGCTGGTCATCCAGCTTATGATAAGAAGCATGATCGTGATGGCGACGGTTGGGCTTGTGAAAGATAGTTAAATGTATGAAATAGTTTCAATGATTTTTCTTATATGAAAGTCAAAAAAGAAATAATAGAATATCCAAGATTAAAGGCCACTCTACTTGGGGTGGTCTATTACTATTCACTCTGAGTGGCATCTATAATCTATGGAAATAAGCAATTTGAATTATATAATTTAAGGTATTTTCTCTTAGATTATATCCCTTGAAAAGTATTTATATGGTAAATTTGGTATGTAAAAATATTTTAAGAATATTTATTAAGAGCTCCTATTAGTATTCCAGAAAATGCGAAAATAAAGCTACAATCCAAAAAGAGGGTATGAACAAATATCTTACAAATGGAACGATGAAACTTATAAATATGAGGTTAGATGGCACACCAGAACACCAGGAGCTCTTGAAAATCAGGGTAATACATGGGTAGTTCAAAGAACGATACCAGGGAACGGAGGGGAGAAACCAAAAACTTTCTTTAAAATAGGCGAAAATGAATGGATTGAGGGATATAAATGGACGTTGCTATTTCAGCGAGAAAATCAGGTAATGCAACACCTGAACAGATTAGAATTTTAGATCAGTGTCATTGGAAGGATTGAGTCTTTTGATAAATAAAAAATATTATGTTGGGTTTGAAGGTGAACCAGAACTTGCTCTAATTAATAAAGAAAATAAACTTATTATGTGGAATGGGTATTTTGAAACCATCTTAGATGTTTTAATAGAGATAAATCTTGAAAAAAAAGGGATAATCAAAGAATATTTTAATCATGAGGGATGGTATGATGAATCACCTTGGATAATCGAAAATATACCACTGACTATAGAGCAGTTAAAACATTTTGATTTAAACAAAGTACAACAATCAGACAGTATAAGAAAAGTTGTACCTGGTTTAGTCCAAGAAATTATTATTTTCCTTGAAAATGCTGAAAATGTAATGATTGAATATGATTAATAAACAAGACCACTCTTAATGGGTGGTCTTAATTATATGTCTTATATAGGTGTAGGTGTACCCCCACCAACCCAAATCGCAGTAATTTGCCCAAGGGCTGTTAAGGTTGCTGTACCCCCACCAATTGCATTGCCAAACAAACTGCCCACAGAGCCAGCTAAGGAAATGCCTGAGAAGCCAGAGCCATCTAACCCTGTAATGGCACCAACAACAGCTAAAGTGATGACCGCGATTTCCTTTGTTAATGGAACTACTGCAGCAAGACCAACACCGAGATCATTGACAATGCCATGGGAGGTAGCTGGTAAGTGTTCTCCAATAATTTGTGTGAAGCCGGCATCTCCAAGATAGAAGAAGGCGGCGATTGGAATTACGGGTCCAAAAACCTTAAAGCCGAATTGGAATCCTTGAATCAAATAGCTTGTAGTCTTTTCAAGCCCTTCTTTTTTATGTGCAACAACACTAAGCAGAAGTAAGATAAAAACAGAAGTCCCACCGATTAAGGCAGTAGCATCCCCACCTTGTAGCTTGAAAACTGACATTGCGATAACATCTAGTACAAAGGCGATTGGAATAAGCACGGCAAAGAAACATTTTTGTCCAACAGACAGTAAATTTTTCACTGTTACTTGCTCCATGTTGTCTGCTGTATCATTGGAGGTGTTTAGCAGCAAAGTTCCTCGTTTCATATCTCGTCTTAAAAAAATATAAGCAGCAATTGTCGTTACAACCCCCATAGTGATAACGAGAGGGATGCTGGCTGAAACAACTTCACCGACTGAAATCCCCGCTGCATCCGCAGTAAGCTTTGGAGCCCCCTGTATAACAAAATCACTCGATAGTGCAATCCCATGTCCAAACAAATTCATAGCCATTGCTACACCTAGAGCTGGGAGACCCGCACGAATCGCAACAGGTAAGAGTACCGCTCCTAACAATGCGACAGCAGGTGAAGGCCAGAAAAACCAGGAGATAAACATCATTAATAGACCAATCGTCCAATAAGCAAGTGCAGGTGTTTTAATGATTTTTGTAAACGGAGCAATCATGACCTCGTTAATACCAGAAGTCATCATCACCCGGCTCATGGCAACAATAATAGAAATAATAAGAATGGTCGATAACAGCTCTGTAATGGCATAAATAAAGCTGTTAAAAACACCACTAATGGATGAAGTTAAATCGCCAGTAGCAACAATCGCCAGCATGAAAATACCTAGTACACAAATGAGGGTGGTATCGCGACGTTTAACCATAAATCCAATGATAAGCACAATAAAAACAACATAAATCCAATGGAGAGCTGTGAATTCAATCCCCATATGTTTCCCCCTCAAAATTCAATATGATGCTATAGAATATGAAGAGAAAAAAAGTTGGTGATGATTTTTAAAAATTTTGACTTAAGTATCATTCTAAAATAATAATCGCTAAACTAGCATAAAGATTTGATACTGAAGGGGTTCGAAACCCATTTAATTAAGATATTGCTGTTTCTCGTTCACAAGAATTTGTTTTAGCTTTCTTAAATTCTCGATTACGATGTACGATTCTTTGGTGATTTCTGTTAAATACTTTTCGGCTTCTACTTTATTACCATGATTGTATGCTTGTACGGCTTTCTTCGCTATATCATGTACATAAATAAATGGTCGTTCTAAGTCCATATAAGCACGTTCATTCCCAAACAACTTTTTACCTACGCCATAATACCATTCACCAAGACGTGAATCACGAGGGGAGCCAATGTCCTGCTCTGTTATTGACCCAAAGTCAAGTAACAGATTATATATTCTCCATCGCCATAATAAGTGATCCGTAATTGCTAGTTCAATAATATCTTCTTGCCCTATAATGAAGTTTTTCGAAATGGTCGAAGAACGATAATCCTCAATCATTGTACTTAACTTATATATTGCAGAGCCTGTATCGAAGACAATTTTCTTACTTTGCTGCATGCTCTCCGTGAGATTATTGTTACTCTCTGTAATATTAGATGCAGATATGGCCTGTACTTTCGCAATTGAGGCGATTTCTTCAAAGCGTGTTCCTTGTTGCTGTAGGTTTTTATTTAATTCTGTAAGAGTTTCTGTAATATGTAACGTATCTACTACGCCTTTGTGTAGATCCTGTGAGAACTGATTTGTTAACGTACTGATATTGTTCGTGATGTGTAATAACTCTTGAATATCAGTGTTAATTGACTGAACAGATGTCTTCGTTCCATCCGCAAGTTTACGGACTTCCTCTGCTACAACAGCGAAACCTTTACCAGCATCACCCGCACGAGCTGCTTCAATCGATGCATTTAATGCAAGTAGGTTCGTTTGATCGGCGATACCCTTAATAAGTTCCATTAGTTTTGCTACACTACTAACACGTTCTACTAAACTTTTAATATCCTCCTGCATCATTTTCTGACCCTTGTCTGTTGTTTGTAAAATAAATGATACATGTTGTAATGATTCTAAATCTTGATTTAACTCTTCTAAAGCCTTTTTTGTATCATCAGAAATATCACCGATAGAAGTAGCAACTTCTTCAATGTTTGCATTTAAATCACGCATTGAATTATTCGCAGCAATAATATCCTCTTGTTGTACATCTTGAAATTGCACAAGTTCTTTGATGGTGTCAAGCTGTGTATTATACAATATTATTTCCCCTAAACCGTTGACAACAGAGCTTCCTTGAATTTCAATATATGTTTCTACGATTATTTGTTGATCAATCGTTACTAAGCTATCGTAAGCTAATAGGACATTAAGCATTTTTTCTTGATTATGTGATAGGTTGGACACAATTAAAGGGATGATTAGTTGGTTAAATAATGTGTACGCTGAAATCATCCAGTTTGGTAATACCCCAATACGTGCATGTGTAAAGGCAATTTTACGACGTTTAAATACATATTCTATATTTAACTCATCTTCAAATAAGCTAATGAAGTGCGCATCAAATAAGCCTTTTAAACGATCAATGGTCGAATGTGTGCTAATAACATTTTTAAACTCAGGAATTTCTAATAACCGATTATAGAATTTATCTAAAATGTCTTTACGGTTATCTTGGTAAATAGAACGTAGAAAGCTTACTGAGTCTCTTCTAATTTTAGTCAATGCGAGGAAATCTAATTTTTCTTGAAAGCGTTCGTTTGTTTGGATATCTGAATAGTTTGTCTCAGAAAAGTAATTAAAATTCTTTGGTTTTTTTTTTGCAAACATCATAGTTTTTCTAGCCCCTTGTATTTTTTTAATCCATCTCATTTCACAGGTCAAAACTGCTGGATTACATTCCGATTAATGGAAAAATTTATTAACATAGATACTGATCTATTATATAAAATAATTCTCATAAAATTCTCAAAAAACTAAGGAAATTGTAGTAATGAAAAAATATAAAAGAATTTTTATCCCAACGGTATTTTTATTAATGTTATTCAGTTTATTTATCTGTAATCAATCAATAAGAACAAAGCCTTTAGGAGAAGCTCCAAAAGCACAATCAGGAGTTTTAGATCTTCGAACATGGGATTTCGATAAATATGGATTAGTTAAATTAGAAGGAGGGTGGGATTATTATGAGGGAGATTTCCTTACAGATTCTCACATCAAAAGCTATTTGATTAAACAAATCTTATTCAGGACAAATAACATGCACCTTAGAGATGTATTTTATCTTGATTCAGTAAATTGATTTTTTGCGAAAATAAAGCGTCAGTGGTAATTACGAACACAAATAGATTTATTACTTCTGCTAATAGGTGAATTATACCGGTTTGATTGATGGAGAATTTATATTTATTCTCACCACATTAAGAGAATTTTTTAAACAACAACATCAATTACATAGTAAGCCAACAATATCTCACTTAAACTAACTGGTGACTGAGGAAGGAAATGGTATAATTAAAAAATGAAAAATTATAAGGTTGTAAATTTATTTTAATTAAAAATGTATCTATAATGGATAATCTTCTGTAAAAAATTGTAGCTGTATATAGCCAAATACATACAAGAAGAATAGAAAAATGTTGGCTCCTTTGAAGCTGTAGTGCAGTTCAATTTATCATCACCAATTATAATTCGAAAATAATTAGTTATAGGATGGTATAGACACCAAAGATGGGAGTATAAAAATATGAAAGCAATAATAGATCAAAGGAAATGGCACTGGTTGGACTATTTTTTATTTCTTATGCGTACGATATGGTTTACATATAATGGATATGCGATATTCATTAGTACGATTGGTTCAGAAAAGTGGATTTTACTTTTATGGGCTAGTTGTTCTTATATAATACCCCATCTATTTTATCGACCCGGGCTTATAAAGTTCCAATATTATTTAATGACCGAGGTATTGTTAACTGGTTCTTTGTTTATTTACTTATCAAGTCAGCATGAAATTTCAGTAACTTATAGTTTTCTACTCGTGCCTATCTTAACTATTGCTTATGCTTGTCAAGTTAAGCCATTAATTTGGTTAGGACCTTTCTTAGTAGTTGGTACATGGGCCAGCAGTCTCTTCATTAATAAGGATTTCTTTGCACTTTTTATTGACACAATTATTTTTTATGGTATTGGTTTTTGCTTAGGTAGGATGACTATTGTCAATAACGCTAATAAAGAGTTAATTGCCTCTATTGAAGAGAAAAATAGGGATTTGGAATATTATTCGAAAAAGATTGAGGAACTAACAATTAGGGAGGAACGAAATAGAGTTTCTCAAGATTTACATGATACAGTAGGCCATATTTTTACATCAGTCATAACAAGTTTAGATGCACTTCCTTTTCTATATCGAGCAGATAAAAAAGAAGCAGAAAAAAGTATAAAGGAGATTTCAGATTTAGCACGAAATGGATTGAACGATGTGAGAAAAACAATTCACCATATGTCGCCAATGAATCATCAAACTCTTGTTGAATCGGTGAAAGAATTGATTGCTGATTTTATGAAACATACAGCAACAGATATAAAACTGAATGTTGAAGGTGAAGCTACCAAAGTTAGTGAAAGAGTAAAATTTGTTATTATTCGTTGTATACAAGAAGGGCTTACAAATGCGAAAAGACATGGACAATCAACTTTTATTAAAGTAAATATTTCATTTAAACAAGAAGAATTAATTATTCTTATTGAAGATAATGGAAATGGTTGTGAGGAATTGAATTTAGGATTTGGATTACGCTCAATGAAAGATCGAGTATCAGCATTAGCTGGGACAGTTAACTTTTATACTAAATTGAATAATGGTATGAGAATAACATGTAATATACCAATGGCAAAGGAAGTTTAATGATGGTGATTAAAGCAGCAATAGTTGAAGATCAAGAGATTTTAAGAAAAAGCTTAAAAATTGTAATTGAAAGTATTTCTGACATTGAGATTGTTGGAACTGCGGAAAATGGAGAAAAGGCAATTGCTTTATGCGAAAGGGAAAATCTTGATATTCTATTAATGGATATTCAAATGCCAGTGATGGATGGTGTAAAGGCAACAGATGAAATAAAAAAACGTTGGCCACATATAAAAGTGATAATACTAACTACTTTTCAAGATGTTACTCACGTTTTAAATGCATTAAACGCTGGTGCAGAGGGGTATATATTAAAGGCTGTTGATCCAGAATTTTTAATTCAGGGAATTAAAATGGTCTATCACGGAGGTTCCCTCATTCCTCAACAATTAGCAAAAGAGGTATTCGGTCAGATCCAATTAAATCATAACTCACACTCGGATCAAGACCATAACGCTATAAATCATCCATATGATTTAAATAATCAAGAAATAAAAGTTCTCAAATGTTTAACCCAAGGATTGTCCAATCAAGACATTACAGAAAAAATGTTTCTTTCCATGGGTACTGTGAAAAATTATGTTTCTTCCATTTATTCGAAATTGAATGTAAAAAACAGATCTTCCGCTATTAATAAAGCCATGGGAGAGAGTCTTATAGAAGATAAGAAACATTAAGTAAAAGAGTGTAGATAAAGTCGATGTAAACTTTATCTACACTCTTTTTTTGATTGCAGCCCCTTATTTTAAATATTAGTCAAAGGTCATAATTTGTCGTTTTATTTATGACTTATTAGTGACTTACCGGCACTACAATATATTACTTTTCATTTGTAGAGTATTGAGTATGAGGAGGGATTAGATGAAAAATTTAAAGAGATTAATAAAATATGTCGGTGTATTCATTATTATAATACTGGTAATCGCACTTTTCAGGCCTACATGGACTTCGAATATAAAAGGGGATAACAGTATTAACGTTCTAGAACAAGTTGAGATCAATGGTACCAAACAGCAAATCATGATTAGAGGCCGTGATCAAAATAACCCAGTCATTATATATGTACACGGGGGGCCGAGTGTGTCCGAAATTCCTTAT
The DNA here is from genome assembly GCF_050272555.1 of Lysinibacillus sp. NPDC047702. Lineage (NCBI taxonomy): Bacteria > Bacillati > Bacillota > Bacilli > Caryophanales > Bacillaceae > Lysinibacillus > Lysinibacillus sp. NPDC047702. Next base: position 14,804 of record NZ_JBNNMG010000035.1, read on the forward strand.
GCCAAGTACGAAGACTTATTAGAAAAGGATTTCACGGTCGTTAATTATGATCAAAGAGGAAGCGGCAAATCGTATCAGTTTAATGAGGATTATTCTAACTTAACAGCAGATGTACTTGTAGATGATTTAATAGCACTTACAGATTATATTTCCCAACGTTTTGGCAAAGAGAAAGTAATATTAATAGGCCATTCTTATGGAACATACCTAGCAACTAGGGCTTCTTATAAAGCTCCAGAAAAATATGAAGCCTATATTGGAATTGGTCAGGTGAGTAATATGCAAGAAAGTGAAATAGATAATTTGAATTATACAATAAGTGAAGCGAAAAAAGCCGGAAATACAGAAGATGTGAAGTACTTAGAGGGAATCGCTGAAAAAATACATGCTGGAGAGTCAGCGGCTCCAAGAGGTTATGTAGGGAAGTACGGCGGCGCTACAAGACTTATTAATATGTCGGATGGCGATATACTATTAAGTCGTGAGTATAATTTATTGGATTTTATTCGCTATAACAATGGAATAGCTAAGACACAAGCACAACTTGTTAAAGAGGTTTTTGATAAGCCACTACCTAAGATAGTTACCAAACTTGATTTACCATTTTATTTTGTAATGGGTAAATACGATGCTATGACTTCATATAATGCAGCAAAAAATTATTTTGATGTAATGGAAGCGGATAAAAAAGAATTTATTTCTTTCGAGCAATCAGCTCATTATCCACAATTTGAAGAGAAGGAAAAATTTTATAGATGGATGTGCGAAACATTTAAATAGGTAAGCTTTGATATCTGTCGGAAATCTTGATTGGGAATATTCCTCTTAAGGGATATAATATGTTACAAATGGGAAAATGATTATTTAAAAATAGTTTCTTTTATAGTTCGAAAAATGGTAAAGTGAAAGAAGTCTATGATAGTTTAATAGACTGTGAAAGAGAGTATAATCTTATAACAGCAATTAGATTATATAAATTATTATCCTCAGTTATAAGGATTTGTCTCTATTTATTCGGTATAGAATAATTTGTTAGGATTTATTAAAAATCAAAATTAAAACAGTCTATTATTCTTCTTCGGAATAAGGGCTGTTTTTATGTAAAGATTATTAGTAGTAGCTTATGCCTCTATATTTTTGATGTTATATTCCAAAAAGGTATTTACATAATTATTTCTTGCATAAGAAAGGCAAGAAACGGACTTTAATCTTTAACATTAGTTGATTAAGGAAATACATAGTGTTACATATTTCTTTATCAGTTGTCTATTATTGTTGAAATAATAGATGGACTATTGTTCTATAGCGTTAAGCTGCCTAGCTATCAACTTGCTTAACATCATTTGGCGGAAAATATCGAATAATCTTACTATTAAGAAGTCTCTAATCTAGATTTACTTTTATTTTGAAGGATGGTACACTTAGTTCTATTGGAAAAACAATATATTGTGTTTGTTTTATTCGGGTACTACTATATGTAGTTTAATAGGGAAGTTCGGTACAATACCGACGCTGTCCCCGCAACTGTAAAGCTGACGATGATTTAAGCCACTGTGCTTTCGCATGGGAAGGAAATCAGAGAGTGAAGCAAAGCCAGGAGACCTGCCTATATAAAACACAACAATCATTTCTTCGGGGATTAAGAAATGGGGACGTAGCTATTTTTATGTATTTTTAACGTTTCCATTTTAGGCTATCTCTCTTGAAGGGAAAGCCTTTTTATATTATGAAAAGAGGGATTTATTTGAAACTTTATACGAAAACAATTTGCCCGAAATGTCTTTGGGTAAAATCTGAATTACAACGAGTAGGAATTGAAGCAGAAATTGTGAATATAGATCATGATGAAAAAGCAAAGCAAACTATTATGGATGCAGGGTTTTTAAGTGTGCCAGTTCTTGAATATAATGAGACATTTATAGGGGATGTTAAGGAAATTGTTTCTCAAATCGAGCTGATTACACTATGATCGTCTATGCTAGTCGTACAGGAAATGTCCGAAATGTTGTCTCTAAATTAAGGGGGAAATCAATGGAACTTTCTGAGGAATTACTGTTGGGTGAGCCATACCTTTTAATAACATACACTGACGGATTAGGTGATATCCCTACTAAAGTGGCTCGTTTTTTAGAACAAAACGGGAATTACTGCAAGGGTGTAGTTGTAAGTGGCAACAGTAACTTCGGCCATACGATTTTTGGCGCTGCTGGTGAGAAAATTGCAGCAAAGTATCATGTGCCTCTAGTACGTAAATTAGATTTACGAGGAAATCAAAATGATTATGAAGCAATACAAACGTTTTATGAAATGAGGGTAATCGCATGAAAACATATTTAAAGCTTAATAATGATGTACTGAATCGTTATAGTACAACAGGTCAATTAGAGTTAGAAAAGGATCGAGAAGCAACACGCCGCTACTTTTTAGAATATGTAAACGTGCGTCTACGTTACTTTATTGATATTGAGGAAAAAATCCGTTATTTAGTCGATGAGGGTTATTATGAAAAAGCATTTATCGATATGTATGAAATGGAATTTATTAAAAAGCTGTACAAAAAGGCATATGATTATCATTTCCGTTTCCCATCCTTTATGAGTGCGAGTAAATTTTATGATAGTTATGCTATGAAGAGCCGTGACGGGGAAGAAATTTTAGAAAAATATGAGGACCGTATTGTTATTATTGCTTTGTATTTAGCACAAGGTGACATGATCTTAGCAGAACGTTCTGTTGAAGCGATGATGGAAGCGTATCAGCCTGCAACACCAACAGCTTTAAATAGTGGAAAAAAAGCACGTGGAGAACTAGTAAGCTGCTTTAAATTATCAATGGATGACTCAATGAATAGTATTGCTGAAAATATTGGTTATTGCTTGGAGCTATCACGCCTTGGCGGTGGGGTTGGAGTAAATTTAACAGATTTACGTCCTTTGGGTGATCCAATTAAAGAGATTCTAAATCGTGCAAGTGGTGTAATCCCAGTAGCGAAATTGCTAGAAAACTCTTTCAGCTATTCCAATCAACTAGGACAACGAAATGGCTCGGGCGTTGTCTATTTAAATATTTTTCATGCTGACATAGAAAATTTTATTTCATCCAAAAAACCAAATGCTGATGATAAAATTCGCCTAGCAACTTTATCAACAGGAATTATTTTACCAAGTATTTTCTTTGAACTGATGAAACGTGATAAAGATATTGTATTGTTTAGTCCATATGATATTTTTAAAGAATATGGTAAACGTATGTCTGAGATTTCAATTACAGAAATGTATTATGAGTTACTGGATAATCCGAATATTCGTAAAATTAAGCGCTTGAATGCACGTAAACTTTATACAGAGGTAAAAAAAGCACAATTTGAATCAGGCTATCCATTTGAAATTTTTGATGATAATGTCAATAACGTGCATCCGCTTAAAAATATTGGTCGTGTGAAAATGTCAAATTTATGTACAGAAATCTTGCAAGTTCAAGAAACAAGTATTATTACTGACCAAGATGTGCCGAATGAATATGGGCTAGATGTATCTTGTAACTTAGGGTCAATTGATATCCATGCAGCAAGCAAAGTAAATGATTTCGAAACATTAGTTGATACAGCTATGCATTTACTAACAAATGTGTCGCAAATGACGCACATCAAGAATGTACCATCTGTTGCAAAAGCAAATAAATTAATGCATTCAGTAGGGCTTGGTTGTATGAATCTCCATGGTCATCTTGTTACTGAGGGAATCATGTATGGCTCAAAGGAATCTATTGATTTTATGGATCGCTTTATGGAGGCGATGAATTATTATTCACTCAAATCTTCAATGGAGATGGCGAAAGAAAGAGGCGAAACCTTCCACCGATTTGAGGAAAGTGATTACGCTTCAGGCAACTATTTTAATCAATATGTAAATAAAACAGAGGAAGAGCTGTCACCTGTTGTGCTAAAAGCGCTTGGAAATATTCCGATCATTACGGCAAAAATGTGGGAAAATTTAAAGCAGGATGTAATGCAAAATGGATTATTTCATTCATATCGTTTGGCGATTGCACCTACTGGAAGTATTTCTTACATCCGTAGCTGTACCGCTTCTATTGCTCCTTGTACAGAGCGTGTAGAGGTACGTGATTATGCGGATAGCCGAACAATTTATCCAATGCCACATTTAACAAATGAAAACAGTCATTTATATGTAGAAGCATACGATATTGATCCATATGACTTAATCGATTTATATGCAGCCTCTCAAAAACATGTTGACCAAGGCATTTCTATGACGCTTTATGTAACTGACAATTGGACTACAGAACAATTGGCCAAAGTATATATTTATGCATGGATAAAGGGAATTAAGTCCGTTTACTATGTTCGTCAACGTTTACAAAGCTTAGAGGAGTGTGTAGCATGTCAAATATAATATATGAGGCAGTCAATTGGAATAAGGCAACAAGTGAGCTTGCACAAATATTTTGGGATCAGCAATGGAAGCAAATCTGGTTCCCTGAAGAAATAGCAGTAAGTAAAGATATCAAACAGTGGAAAGGCTTTGAGCATCAGGATACGTATAAAAAAGTATTTGCAGGATTAACGTTACTTGATACAGTTCAGACAAATATCGGTATGAATCGTGTTGCAGCTTTTACTGCTGATCTACAAGAGAAGGCTGTTCTAACCGTTTTTGATGCATTCGAGGCGATACATGCTAAATCCTATTCTTATATATTTACAACACTTTGTACGAACGAGGAAATAGACGAGCTATTTGAATGGGTAAAGAAAAATGAATATCTACAATATAAGGCTAATAAGATTGCGGATATCTATAACAGTATTGAAGATGGAGATTCTGAAAGTTTATGGAAAGCAATGTTTTCGTCTGTAATGCTTGAATCTTTCCTTTTCTACTCTGGCTTTTTCTATCCACTGTACTTAGGTGGACAAGGCTTCCTACGAAATAGTGCAGAGATTATTTCACTTATTTTACGTGACGAATCAATTCATGGAGTAGCTGTCGGGTTTTTTGCTCAAAATCTATTTAAGCAGTTTTCAAAAGAAAAACAAGAAGAGCTACATTTATGGGGCTATGAATTATTACTAGATTTATATCAAAACGAAATGAAGTATACAGATGATATCTATGCAGAAACAGGATTATCTCCTGAGGTCAGAGCCTATGTACGCTATAATGCTAATAAAGCGTTAATGAATGTCGGTTTCGAATCAATGTTCCCGGAAGAAGAAGTTAATCCTATTGTTATGAATGGTATTCGTAATGAAGGCTCTACATACGACTTCTTTTCACAAAAGGGTTCGACTTATGCCAAGGCAAAAGTAGCACCGATTACAGACGACACATTTAATTTTAATCGTTAAGGATGAAAAATAATGAACTTAGACGTAAAAATCAAAAGAATCCATGTTGATGCATTGCTTCCTATGCAGGCCAATCCAGGTGATGCTGGAATGGATCTTTACTCAATTGAAGCAATAGAGATACCAGCAGGACAAGCTAAACTAATTAAAACAGGCTTACAAATTGAATTACCAAAAGGAACGGAAGCTCAAATTCGTCCAAGAAGCGGACTAGCATTAAAACATAGTGTAACAGTTCTTAATAGTCCAGGCACTATTGATGAGGGCTACAGAGGCGAAATAGGTGTTATCTTAATCAATCATGGTAAAGAAGCATTTATAGTAGAAAAATCAATGCGTATCGCACAAATGGTCATTCAGCTTGTCCCTACAATTCAGCTACTAGAAGTAAATGAATTATCTCAAACGGTTCGTGGAACGACTGGGTTTGGGGCGAGTGGTACAAAATAAGATTATTTGAATTTGAAAGAAATTCTATAACTGAAAAGGAATTAGGTTCGGTATATACTGAACTTAATTCTTTTTTAATTGTGATAAACTCGATGAAAAGCATAATGAAAATAACGTAAATACAATGGTGAGCCTAAGATATAAGATTTGTATAACAACGGATCTGTACACATTAACGCTTCGAAAAACTAGGCAACCATCATATTTAATGTAGATGGTTGCATAGTATTTTTAGGCTACTGCTAGTTACATTTTTTTATGATAATTTCACAAGTATTCTTCCTCTGGCTTGGCCTTTTAGTAAAATAGGGAGAAAATCAGGAAGTTGCTGAAGTGTTACTTCTTGATGAATGAAATTATCAAGATTTGCTGGTTTAAAATCGGTCGCTAAACGATTCCATGTTTTCAATCGAATGTCCATTGGGCAATAAACAGAATCAATTCCAAGTAGATTAATCCCTCGTAAAATAAATGGGAAGACGCTTGTAGGAAGTTGTGTTCCAGCAGTTAATCCGCTAATAGCAACAGACCCTCCATAGTGAATTTGACTTAGTAAGGAAGCGAGTGGTTCTCCTCCTACAGAATCGACAGCAGCTGCCCACTTTTGTTTGCCTAATGCTCTGATTTTCCCATCAAATACTTCTTCACGAGAAACAATCGAAGTGGCTCCAAGGTTATTTAAATACTCATGTTCAGATTCTTTACCAGTACTTGCTTCTACCTGATAACCTAGTGTTGACAAAATAGAGACAGCAAAGCTACCTACACCACCTGTTGCTCCAGTAACAAGTATTTTCCCCTTTTCTGGATTTACCCCATTTTCCTCCAATTTCTGAATAGACAATGCTGCTGTAAATCCTGCAGTGCCAATAATCATTGCTTCTTTAAGGGAGAGACCTTTTAGAAGTGACACGACCCATTTAGATGGGATACGTGCATATTCACTAAAGCCTCCAAAATGGGTTACACCTATTTCATAGCTAGTTGCAATCACCTCGTCACCTTCTTTAAATTGAGGATCCTCAGAGGAAACAACGGTCCCAGCTAAATCTATTCCAGGTACGAAAGGATATGAAGTAACGATTTTACCATCGGGAATCGCAGCAAGACTATCTTTATAATTAATGCCAGAGTACCTTACTTTAATTAACACCTCACCATTCGGTAGATCATTTAATGTAAGATCGTTAACTTTCACTGTAAATTCTGCATCTTTATTTACTACTAATGCTTTAAAGCCTTCTAATGTCATCGTAAACACCCTCCTACAATTTAATTCCATTAAACAGTAACAAAATTATTCTGACCGGTCAATATAAAATTGGATTTTATCCTCTTTTCATGTATAATGACTTTTATCAAGTCATCGGAGGCTCCTATGAAAAAGAAAGAGGAAGAACGAAAAAAACAAATTATGAAAGCAGCCTTTAATGCTGTTTCAAGCTTGGGCTATGATAATGTCACATTACAGGATATTGCCAACCATGCAAATGTTTCAAAAGGGGTAGTTCACTACTACTTTACGAGTAAGCAAAACATATTATTAGAATTACTGGAATCCACTACGAACAAAATCTATAGTTATGAAATAAAAGAAATCGCCAAGTATCAGACGGCTATAGAAAAACTCCAAGCCTACGTAAATGCTGTTTTTGTATCACCTCAGGAAAATAAAAAATTTTACAGAGTGTATTTAGATTTTTTAGCTCAAGCAAACGGCAATGAAGAGTATAAAAGAATCAACTTAAAATTTTACGAGAATTGTTGGGGAATTGGTCAAGAAATCATTGAATTAGGTAAAGAGGAAGGCGTCTTTAATCAGGATATTGATTCTTTAACAAATGCAAAAATGATAAGGGCAATTATTGATGGTTCATTAATACAATGGTTAACAAGTGATTTAGAAGAACAACATGAATTTTATAAAGATACCTGCCTTCATAGTATTTTGAAATTATTAAGATAGTAAGGATGAAATTGTTAATATTGGGATTTTAACACCTGATTGTTAGAGGAAAATCTAACGATCGGGTTTTTTGATTCAAGAAAAGACGTTTTTCACATTTTTTAGTTCCAAGTTAAAGTAGAATAAATTTATTGATTATCAATAAAAAAACATTGATTTTTGATAAAAAATCTTATATTCTTCTAACAAGAGTCTGAAGTTGGTCATTTTGAGGTGAATGAAATTGAAGAGTTTTTTAAAAAATTTAACTTACTTTATTTATCATCAATCATTATCTTGTATTTTCCCTGTTGTTATATTTATGACACTTGCACTTTCAAATGCAATTCAAATACCTGGTGTATTCAGATACGACTTTATATTAATCATCTGTCTTTTGGCACAGTATATTATGTATAAATCGAATTTGGAATCAAAAGATGAATTGAAAGTTATTCTTCTTTTTCATATGATTGGGCTTGTACTAGAAATTTATAAAGTGAATTTTAACTCTTGGTCATATCCAGAGGAAGCGTGGTCAAAAATTTGGGGTGTGCCATTATATAGTGGATTTATGTATGCCAGTGTAGCAAGCTATATTTGTCAAGCTTGGCGCAGGTTTGACTTAGCAATCGTTAACTGGCCGAAAAGTTATTTCGCAATCCCACTTGGGACCATGATCTACTTAAATTTTTTTACACATCATTTTATTTATGATTTTCGATGGCTTTTAATGGCTGTTCTTTTTATTGTGTTTTATCGCACAATCGTTAAATTTACAGTGCGAAAAAAAATTTATAAGATGCCGATTGTTGTATCATTTTTTTTGATTGGTTTTTTTATTTGGGTTGCAGAAAATATTGCTACGTTTTTTGGGGCGTGGTCATATCCCAATCAAGAAATATCATGGAAAATTGTTCATTTTGGTAAAATAAGCTCTTGGTTTTTACTTGTAGTTATTAGCATCATGATCGTTGCACAGCTTAAACTATTCTATCGAAAAACGGTAGAGTGAAAGGCTTTTTATGTTTGTTGAATATCAATGAAATCAAGTTATTCTATACAAAATAAAGGCCAACACGATATTTGTCACTACGGCACAGTTATCTAGCGAACTTATCCTTCACTTCTCTGCGCAGGAAGCGAGCCCATTGGAAAGTTTAATATGACATTTATTCAATTAAGTACAACTAGCCTTTTATCTAGCACAAAAGCTAGTCAATCATGCATATATTCTCATCAATTCAGCAATCCCCCCTCAAAACAAAGATTTCCTTAAGAATTCGAAAAATTTTATACGTAGTCTTAGAGATTCTATGGATGATAGATATTGCTGGTATTCTGACACTTGACAGTCGTTTGGAGGCACAAGATATCCTGAAAGAGCATGGATCTGATTTGCTGTGTAATCATTCAAATCCTGTATATTTGTTTGGGGCATTACAATGGTAAAAGGCTAAGAAAAAATATGGATTACTAAAATGCAGCAGTAGAGAAGATTGATAATCATCACACCTCACATCTATTAGAAGAGGCATTATCCTGGCATGTTCAACTTGTAAAAACTAAGACAATGAAAAAATAACAAAATGGTTGACTAGGCAAAATGCTTAGTCATTTTTGGCATTAGAAAAAGAATCCACCTCATTCAGCAAATATATGACTGAGGTGGATCCAGATTATTATGGAGACTTTAATAATAATTGAATTAACAGTTTACTGTTTTCTGAAAGGGTCAATCCTGCTTTTTCAAGTCCCTCAGCCAAAAGGCGAATAAAAGCTTTCGCAGCAAAATTAATAAATTTATCTTTTCTATATAGAAGTACTATTTCTCTTGTTAAAGGCGGGTCGCATATAGGGCGCTCACATATTGTATTCGATTGATGTAAAGTACAAAGTGTTTTGGAAATAATCGTTGCCCCAACATTTTGTTCTACTAGTTTAAAAATAGCGTCGATACTAGCTGTCTCTATCTTAGGCTTGACATGAAGCTTTTCTTTATGGGCTGCACTATCAATTACTTTTCTACATTGATGGATTGTTGGAAATAAAATAAGTGGGAGCTCTAAAATATCCTGAAATGGAATTGTTTTAGAAGCCGCTAATGGATGATTGCTATGAGCAACAAATCGTAGTTCCTCCGTAAACAACTGTATGATTTTAAGCTGCTCCTCCTCATAGTCGAAATACTCTTGTTTATAGGAAATAGCAAAATCAATTTTATTGTCTTTAAACTGTTTCAGTACATCATCCGAGCTATTTATACAAACTTGTACATCTGGATATTCCAAATGATAGTCTAACAAATAATCTGACACTAAATTTGTTAATTCACCAGGTAAAGTTCCAACAACTAATTCTCCTGCCTTTACTTCCTTAAGCTCAATAATCTGGTTTGTTGTATTATCAATGGCTCGAAATATATGGGTACATTGCTCATACAAAATCTTACCAGCATCAGTAATAGCTATTTTTTTTCCTAGACGATCGAATAGTGGGATGCCAAGTTCGTTTTCTAATACTTTTATTTGATGGCTAAGCGTAGGCTGAGAAATATTCAATTTTTCGGCAGCCTTTGTGAAATGAAGCTCTCTACACAGGATAAAAAAATATTCAAGTTGTCGTATTTCCATATACGTACCTTCTTTAATAAATTTCTTCTATTATAGCATTATTCATACAGAGAAATGTATTAAATTGAGGGAAATCATGCCAAATAGAGATTTCGAAATCATTTTGAACTATCTATTCATTATGGTCAGTTGGTAATGTACTAGAGTAACTGAATATATGTTCTAAAGCTTTTTTAGTAACTGGCATAAAATAATTTAGTAATAGCCCCCCAAAACAAACAGTTAATAAAGTTCCAACACCGATTGGTCCATGAAAAATTATTGCCATTATCAAGAATACAAGGTAAATGAATGTCCTTGCAAAAAATATATTTGTTCTAGTTAATTTTTGTATGATGAATGTTAATCGGTCAACGGGGATGGGGGCAAAATTTGTGTGTAAATAGGTTGCCGTTCCTAATCCAATAACTACTAATCCGATACCAAAACAAACAACTTTGCTGTACCATAATTCAGGTGTAACTAAATTGTGGAATAAGAACAGCCACATATCAATACCTATTCCAGTGATCAAAGCTGTTAGCAAGCCCAAAACTTCCGGTCTATGTTTTTGTAAAAGTGAATTACAACCTATTAATATTAAAGCTATTATTACTTCCCAGCTACCTACTGTAAGTCCTGCACTTTTGGACAGTCCTACTAATAGGGCATCAAAAGGTGAAGTACCTAATTCTGATTGTATTGTCAAAGAAATCCCGAGGGTTAATAGTAAAATTCCGGCTACATAAAAGATATATTTCATAGTGCTCTACCTCTTTATTTTTATTTTTTTATTGTAAATACAACAAAAACAGGTTATATTAAATATATTCCTTTTTTATTGTATTTACAACAAAAAGTATGAGGAGATAAGTGATGAAAGAAATTCTACGAGAGATTGGAATGATTGCTAGGGCATTAGATTCTATAAGTAATATAGAATTTAAGGAATTCGACCTTACAAAAGGACAATATTTGTACCTTGTTCGAATATGTGAGAACCCAGGAATCATTCAAGAAAAGTTAGCTGAGATGATTAAAGTAGACCGAACAACTGCAGCGCGAGCAATTAAACAGCTTGAAGTTCATGGTTTTATTGAAAAGAAAGATGATGAACATAATAAAAAAATAAAAAAACTCTTTCCAACAGATAAGGGGAAACAAGTATTCCCATTTATAAAAAGGGAAAATGATCATTCGAATCGTGTCGCACTTGCGGGACTTTCTGAAAGTGAAGCAGAAATTCTTTTTCATCTTCTTGAAAGAGTTAGAAAAAATATAGAAATTGATTGGGAATTTGTAAAAAAAGGGAACAAAAGAAATTATTGATTTGATCTATAGGAGCTGACCATAAAATGACTATAATAATAAATAAGTGCAATCACCAAGATCTACAATTACTTCAAGAAATAAGTATTGAAACATTCAATGATACATTTAAAGATCAAAATTCAGCCGAAAATATGAAAGCTTATTTGGAAAGAGCCTTTAACCTTAAACAATTAGAAAAAGAATTGTCTATGATTTCTTCGAATTTCTTTTTTATCTATTACAATGAAGAGCCTGCTGGATATTTAAAGATAAATATAAACGATGCCCAATCCGAAAAAATGGGTGACGAGTCACTAGAAATTGAAAGGATTTATATAAGAAATAAATTTCAAGGTAAAGGACTTGGAAAATATTTAATCAATAAGGCGATAGAACTGGCAAATGAACAAAGTAAAAAGATTATCTGGCTAGGAGTTTGGGAAAAGAATGACAATGCCATTGGCTTTTATAAAAAGTTGGGTTTTGTCCAAACTGGCGCACATTCTTTTTATATGGGTGATGAGGAGCAGATTGATATCATAATGTCCAAAACACTGGAATAACTTCTAGTAAGTACATTTTTTGTTGTCCAGTTGCTTAATAGCTGGCGACAATTCAGAACTTCAAATATTTAGAAGCATGCTTTCTTTAAGGCATGCTTTTCTTTATTGTTCCATTAAGCGCTGGCTTATCAAACAATGAAGTCAAATAAGAAGTTCTGTGATCAATGATTTTCGTTAATATTGATGCTAGGGAGGCCATTTAATATTTATAGTATTACAGTAAGATTATGCTTAATGCGCTACCCTCCTTCACAATCGAAAAGATGGTGTTTTCTCTCTCATAACCTTTAACAATTATTTTTCTTAAAATGGTGAAAATAATAATGAATTTTTAGAGGTGTTAAAAAGCCTTTTTTAAGCTTATTATTTGATGACTGTTTTTTTCGAACTATTTTAAGTGTTTGTAAAATAATGGGACTTTGTATGTTGACTACAATACAAATATGTAGTAATGTATGTACTATAACAAATCAATACATATTATGGTAATAAATATATTTATTTGTAAAATAAGAACAATTTATAGTAATTCTACAATTTGTACGAAAATAGAAATGAAGTTAATTTGAAGTAATTAGTAGGACTAACATCAATTGAAATGGAGGAATAGTTGATGAAAGTATCGCTTAATTCCTTTGGAAGTTTGGGAATGGTTTCTACATTCCAAGCGCAGCAACAACAAAACTCATTTAACACTGAAATAGATAAAGCGGATTCTAAACTAGAAAAAATTGAAGCATCTCGTGAAAAATATGCGGAATTTGTGCAATCTTGTAATGCTATTTATCAGGAGGCGACACCTACGCAGATTGTTGATAAACAAACAAATTCCATCAATATTACTAACGGTGTGTACTATCATTTAGGCTCAGTCAATGGCAAACCTCTTAATGGCACGGCTTTGACTGGTGGTGGCTTTAATTCTAATTTTAGTCCTATGTTTCAAAGCTCAGCACCTGGGACAGGGCTAACACCTGAACAGGCAGCCGCACTTAAAAGGCATCGCTCTTATTCACAAGCTGAACGTCAAGAAGCAAATGAACTTGTGGCTGTCTTTATGAGCCTCTCTAGGTTAGCGGAAGGAAAAAAATCTGTGGATAGTATGAATGATGATGCTATGTTTATGCAACATTTCCCAAAATTCGCAAAAGGGATAGGGCTTGATTTAAGTCAACCGTTTACCATCAATGGTAAATCATTTACTTATTCACAAGGAACATTGCAAATGATAGATACAGAAGAATAACCAAAAGTATCGGAAGGTATTCCATTGAAATTAATAGTAGATGTGTATTATATGGAAATACGACAATAGGTTTCACTTTACGCTAGGATAAATTTTTGGAGAAGTCTATCATCTAGCAAATATATAATGATTTACAAGAGCTTTGCTACGTTCGTGTAGTAGGGCTTTTTTCTTGCACACATAGGAATAGCTAATGTCTCGCTTACATTTATTGCATTCTATGAACATATTATATAAGATGGTAATGATAATCATTTTCAATTAAAGGAGAGGGTTAATGATGACGAAAAGACATCTTGTAATTGGCATGCATCTTGCTGTACATGGTGAGCAAGGGAAGAAAGGCACGTTAATCGATGAGCATATAGCATTTGCAAAGCGTGCAGAGGCAGCAAAATTAGATTTTGTATTTAAGGCTGATTACTTAATAGCTCATCCAGAGTTAATTGCTAAAATGAAAGGGACAGTAGGGCTAGATCCTAGTTTTTTATTGGCGATGGTGGCAAGAGAAACGAAGCAAATCGGTTTAGTAACGACCGTATCAACATCATTCATACCACCTTATTTGATTGCACGTCAATTGCAATCCTTAAATTGGATAAGTGAGGGGCGTGTGGGGTGGAATCTTGTCACATCGATTGATGGTGCGTATAACTTTAGCAATGATTTGATGCCTACCTCTGAGGAGCGATATGCAAAGGCAGCAGAATGTAAGGAAGTTGTGGAGCAGCTTTGGCACAGTAATCCTTTTGAAGCATTAGAGGCTGATGGCGACTTAGAGAAAATTAAGGAGCTTGTAAAACCAATCGATTATGAGGGAGCGTTTTTCCAGATTAAAGGTCCGTTAAATATACCGATGCATCCAGCAGGAGATATTCCGTTATTCCAGGCTGGTGCATCTGATTCAGGGCGTCAATTTGCTGCAACAGTATCGAATGCAATTTTTGCTGCTACGCCTGTGATGGAAGTGGGGATTGAGCTACGTAACGATTTACGAAAGCGTGCTGTTGAGGTAGGACGTTCGGCAGATGATATTCGTTTATTGCCAGGGCTATATTTCTTTATTGGTGATACATATGAAGAGGCATTAGAAATGCACCGTCAAGCACATGCACATTTAACACTTGATCGTCGTTATAGTGCTTTAGAATCTGTTATTGGTATGAATATTCGCCATTTAGCGTTACAGGATTATGTGACAGCAGAGATGCTGCCGCTAGAGGATCAAAAGGTACGTAGTAAAACACATGCTCAGCTTGTGCGTCGTTATATTATAGAGAATAAACCGACAGTAGCCGAATTATTAGCACGTCCAGAGGTAATTGGCTCTGCACATCTTGTAGCAATTGGTACACCACAGGATATTGTAGAGCAAATTGTCACATTTTATGAGAAAGGGGCATTAGATGGCTTTATTGCTGTGCCAGGTGGACCTGCAAAATCTTTAGATTTATTCTTTAACGATGTTATACCCGCGCTAGTGGAGCTTGGGTTATTCCGTGCTGAGTATGAAGGAAATACATTGCGCTCACACTTAGGTTTAGATATTTAATTTGTTAAATATGATGAAGGGCAAAGCGAAAACACTGCTTTGCTCTTTTTTTAACGATAATTGTAAATCAGTAATCAGTAGTAGATGATAGTATAATTAATGGAAGTTAAGAGTTATATAAGTCCACTTTATTGTATTTTGTAATAATTTGAAAGGTGATGATGAAGTGAAAACATTACTGATTGTTGAGGATGATATGACGTTAAATAAAGGAATTAAGTTAACTTTAACACAGGATCAAATAACCATCCTACAGGCCTATGATATTGCCAATGCAGAAAAAATTTTACAAGAAGCAACTATTGATTTAATAATACTTGATATTAACTTACCAGATGGAAGCGGGCTAGATTTTTGTGAACGAATTCGTCAGAAATCACAGGTCCCCATTATTTTTTTAACTGCTAATGATTTAGAAATTGATATTGTTACTGGCTTTGAGCTTGGAGGAGATGATTATATTACCAAACCATTTAGTTTAATGGTTTTCCGTGCACGAGTGATGGCCATTCTTCGCCGAATAGACGCAGATCGTTTGGATAAAATCTTAATTGACAATCATTTTACATTTGATTTTGGCAAAATGGAATTCCGCAAAGGTAAGGATTCCATTATACTAAGCCGAACTGAGCAAAGGCTGTTAAGGGTACTTATTACCAATCGCGGGAATATTCTAACGAGGGAACAATTAATGGAGAAGGTTTGGGGACAAGAGGCAGCTTTTGTTGACGAAAATGCGCTAACTGTTTCTGTTAAAAGATTACGAGGAAAGATTGAGGATAACCCTTCAAATCCCAAGTTTATTCAAACTGTATATGGACTTGGTTATACTTGGTCTGGAGAGCAGCAATAATGAAAGGGCATCTAAATGAACAGAAGCTTAAGCAATTTTATGGGCAATATATCGTAGTATTACTCCTTGTATTAGTAGTTTATATACTTGGAGTGCTCCTTATTACAAATTGGAATGACACTATCATCTGGTTATCTATTAGTTTTGTTATTATATTGTTGCTTATTGGGCGTTTATTTCTTGTACAGCTTCATGCAAAAGTAGCTCAAGTCATTCATACGGTGGATGCTATTGTAGAGGGGGCTATGTCAGGTCATCCACGCATTACAGGATATGAAGAAACAACACTTTCATCATTAGAACACAAAGTTATTCGTTATGTTGAGATGGCTCAAGCGATGGGGCACAAGCAACAGGAGGAGCAACGTAAAATAAACACGCTTATCTCTGATATTTCTCATCAAACGAAAACACCACTTGCTAATATCATTTTATATAGTCAATTATTGGAGGAAAGGCTTGAATCAGGTGATATGCTACACTCAATCGTTGAACAAATTAGTGCTCAATCAGAGAAGCTTGATTGGCTTATTCAATCGTTGATAAAAATGTCGCGACTTGAAGCAGGAATTATCAGAATTCAAGCAGAAGTTCAACCAATCTATCCAACAATCTATAAGGCAGTGGCTCAAATAAAAGAGGCTGCAACTGCAAAAAACATATTAATAGATGTTCATTGCTCGCCTGCTATACAGGCAAAGCATGATTCGAAATGGACTTGTGAAGCAGTCATTAATATTCTGGAAAATGCGGTGAAATATAGTCCGAATGCTGGTCAAATAAAGATTGCTGTTTATGAAGGTGAAATGTTTACTCGTCTGGATATAGCGGATACGGGAATTGGCATTGCAGAGCATGAATTAAATCTTGTATTCCAACGATTTTATCGATGTGCGAAAACAGCGCAATATGAAGGAGTGGGAATTGGCTTATACTTGGTTAGAGAAATAATCGTTTCTCAGGGCGGATATATGAAAGCTACATCTCAATTGAACGAGGGATCTGTATTTTCCTTATTTCTACCAGCATCATCATGAAATGTGTCAACACTGTTATATTTAAGTCATTTGGTGGTTATAGTCATTTGCTACAGTAAAATTGTACAAATGATTGGTGAAGGAGATGAACAAGTTGACCATTGTAAAAGTAGTGAACCTAAAGAAATATTACGGTGAGGGAGATACAATTGTTAAAGCCTTAGATGGTGTTTCGCTAGAGGTTAAGAAGGGCGAATTTGTAGCCATTGTTGGTACAAGTGGTAGTGGAAAAAGTACATTGCTTCATATGCTAGGTGGATTAGATCGCGCCAGTGAGGGGCGTGTTGTCATTGATGAGCATGACATATTTAGCATGGATGATGAGCAGTTAACTGTCTTTCGCCGCCGTGCCGTAGGATTTATATTTCAGCATTATAATTTAATTCCAATTTTGAATGTCTATGAAAATATCATTTTACCTATTGAGTTGGATGGGGCAAGGGTTGATGAGACTTATATTCAAGAAATTTTGGAGGCTCTTGGTATAGAGCATAAAATGTACAGTTTACCATCAAATTTATCGGGTGGACAGCAACAGCGAGTGGCCATTGCCCGAGCATTAGCCACAAAGCCTTCTATTATTTTAGCGGATGAACCCACTGGTAATTTAGATAGTAAAACAAGTCAGGAAGTACTTATTTTAATGAAGCAATTAAGTGATCGATTCAATCAAACAATGATTATGATTACACATAATGATGAGATTGCTCAGTTGGCGGACCGTGTGATTCGAATTGAGGATGGAACAATAGTTAGTAAGGCCTTGCACCATCAAGGTGATAAAGCATGATTAGACTTCAAAATCGTCAGGCAGTGCTTCGAATTGCCAAGAACAGTATGAATGCTCATAAAAAACGAAATATACTTATTATCAGTGCTATTATTTTAACCACACTACTGATAACTGCTGTATTTACAACTGGCTTTAGTATTAATCAAACAATCGAACGGACCTATATGAAAACCGTAGGCAGTGATTTCCATGGGGTATTCAAATATCTTACACCACAAGAGGCCGAGCAATTATCCAAACATCCTACGATACGTAAATATGGAAAATCCGTTTCGGTTGGAGAAATTGTTGACGAACAATTAAAGGGATATTCTGTTGAACTAAAGCAAATAGATCAGCAGATTGTCAATAATGGCTTTATAAAATTTCAGGCAGGCGGCTTGCCAAAGACTGAACAAGATATTGTGTTAAATACTTGGACACTCGATTTACTGAATATACCACATAAGCTTGGCGAGAAAGTCCGGCTTCAAATCAATGTGAACGAACAGATTGTGACAAAGGATTTTCAGGTAGCAGGATTTTACGAGGCTGATCAATATATTGCTATGGCAGGGCTAGGTTATGTTTCGGAAGCGTTTGTAGAAGGAAATCTCTCGCATATTGATCCAGTAGAAACGAGAAAAACAGGAACTTATACAAATAATGTGAATTTAAATGTTATGTTGAATAATTCCTGGAATATCGAAGAAAAGCTACTTAAGATCATGGAAGAAACAGGTGTAAAAACTGTATATGGTGTTAATTGGGCTTATACAGCGGTTTCCCTATCTGAAAATCTAGCATCGTTTATACCATTTTTAGCACTCATCATTATCACAATGTTAAGTGGGTATTTGTTAATCTATAATATTTTTTATATTTCTGTTATACGAGATATACGCTTTTACGGTTTGTTAAAAACCATAGGCACAACACCAAAGCAGCTGAAAAAACTCATTACTTTTCAGGCAAATCGACTATATGTAATAGCTTTGCCTATTGGTCTTGCACTCGGCTATGGGGTAGGAATGTGGTTATCCCCAATGATGATGTCCATCTCGAATATAGAAGAGGAGATTGTCTACTCTGCACACCCCACGATTTTTCTAGGCGCCGCGCTTTTTTCATATTTAACAGTGCGAATTGCAGCTAGTAAACCAGGTCGATTAGCATCTAAAATTTCCCCAATTGAAGCAGTGAAATATTCAGGAATGACAATGGCAGGTAAGAAAAAAGTAAAAACATCGACACAGGGAGCTAGACTTCCTAAAATGGCGTTACGCAATTTATTCCGACAAAAGAAAAAGCTTGTCCTGATGCTTTCCTCCCTTTCATTAAGTATTCTGTTATTTAGTATTATATATATTGTTATTTCATCCATAAACATCAATACGTATGTCAATTCTTTTATTGCTGGAGATTTTGTTATAACTGAAAGTACCTCAAGTAGTGCACAAGAACAAGAGACTACTGAAAATGATAATGGCTTAACAGAGGAGATAGGGCAAGTATTAGAGTCAATAGACGGTGTGCAGCGTGCAGATCGTGTTTATCTACAAGAGAGTTCTATTGCAATTGATGATACTATTCAAACCGTTTTACAACCAATCGCAGAACAGGAAAATGCAAACGAGCCTATCTATCGTACAATTTTAAATCAGGGCAAGGTTTGGAGCGACCTATATGGAATCAGTGAAGGCTGGTTTAATTTGATAGGTAAGCAAGACATTGTGGCAGGAACATTGGATAGAGAAAAATTTGCTTCTGGAAAGTATATCATCATTACAGAAGGTTATTTGGGCAATCAACATCAGAGTTACTATCAGCCAGGTGATGTTGTGACACTAACGGAGCAGGGAGAAAGCTATGAGGTGCTAGCTGTACTAACATTGGATGCCATATATGCTGCCGGTAATAAAACATATACACCGGCTGGATTTAAAATTTATATGCCTACAGAGGAAATGAAGAAGCTAGCAAAGGCTGCAAAACTCCTATCCATCACATTACAAGTTGATGAACATAAGAAAGAACAGGTGGAACACACTTTACAATCAATAACTAAAGCTTCTCCTGATTTAGTAATAAAATCAAGAGATGACTACAAAGCAGAATTAAATGGCTTTATCCGAGTTTTTGAAACAATTGGTTACAGTTTAAGTTTTATTATTGCCTTTATCGGGATATTGAATTATGTGAATACAATGCTAACAAGCGTGCTTACACGACGCAATGAATTTGCTGTGATGGAAAGCATCGGGATGACAAAGAGACAAGTTAAAAAATTACTACTCTTTGAAGGTATCATTAGTATTCTTCTAACAGGTGGGCTGATGTGTACGATAGGAATGATTGTTATTTACTTTGCTGCCAAAGGATTAACGGATCAAATTGATTTTACAGAATTTGAAATGACTATTTGGCCGACCTTTTTAGCACTTATTATGCTATTGATTTTGTCAATAATAGTTACGCTAATTGCCTATCGGTCTCTGTCAAAAAAGACCATAGTTGAGCGATTACGTGAAGTAGAATAATGTTAACTTCTTTCAGCAGAAGTCTCCCACCTCTATATGTGGTGAGATGAATGCAGGTTTAAGTTGCTTTTCAGCGGGTGTCCAAACATCCGCTGAAAGAAGTTAAAGCCTCTGCCGGATGTCGCAGAATCGGAAAGGAGTGCTTTGTGCAAGCACAAAGCCGATTCCAGACGCAATTATGCCGAGGCATAATTTATAGTGTTGAAAAATTAAATGGTCAAGGGACTCTTTGTGAACACTACTAAGTCAAATGAAGGTGATTTCCGTTCCAGGCTACTCGCTTTGCCGCTGACGCTTCGCTTTCGCGCAGAGCAAGGCTTCCTGTGACAACGCCTTCGTGACCAATATCGTGTTGGCCTCAGTTTCTCGTCTGTCTCGCTATCCCACGGGAGTCGAGTAGCCTTGCACTCCAATCAACAATAGTGTAGAACTTTAAATATTTTCTTCCCTCAAAAGTAAAGTAAAAGTATGTTACTCACCATCATTAAATGGATATAATGGCACAATTCTATAGTTGTTGCCCTACATTTTATGTATAGAATCATTTTGTTGCTTTACATAAAGCCACTTATTGCTGTCACTCGTTTTCGCATAGAAAAATGTTTTCAAAGCTCCACTATTGCGCAAAATAGTATTGGTTAAGACTTCATTTTATCACTACACATTTATGTGAATTGCCAGAAGAAAATACTATGAGCAATGGTTGATTGGAGTGTAGACTGAGTGACTCCTCGGGGATTCAGCGTCACAGATGAGACCCTGGAGCGAGCTATGCGAGTGAAGCGGCTCATCGGACGCCCCCAGGAAAGCACTCAGTCGGAACGGAGATCAACCCCTCGTTTTGAAAAAGGGCTATACTTTTTAATTTGTCACCTTGATGTCATTGAAATAAAATAGTATTTCAACAACATGAATTATGCTGAGGCAAAATTCATCATATAGCTGTTCCCTCATTTGTTGTCATTGATGGAACAGCTTTTTTATGCGGAGAGCTAAAAAATTTTTAATAAGTGCAACTTTTTCTAGTACTATATCGAGGATAGAGTGAAAGGTGGGAAGAGATGGACATTGAACAGCTCTATTTAAGCTATATAAAAGATATTTATCGATATTTATATTCCCTATGTAAAAATACAGTAGTTGCAGAGGATTTAATGCAGGATACCTTTTATAAAGCACATATTACATTACTTTCACATACAGTCCAAGACATTAAACCGTGGCTATTTAAAGTAGCTTACTATACATACATCGATTACATACGAAAAGAACATCGTGTTGATCTAACAAATAATCTTGAACGATCAACATTTATGACACCAGAAACGATTGCTATAACTGAGGAATCTTTTCATACATTAATTACTTTACTCGACCAGCTATCACCCTACGAAAAGCAGGCGATCATACTGTGTGATGTGCATGACTGTACTAATGAGCAAGCTGCCAATGTTTTAGATATAAAATTAAATACCTTAAAAAGTCATTTATTGCGTGGACGGAAAAAGATGAGAGCTTTAATCGAAAAGGAGAGACAACAATATGGATGATTATGAAAAATTGATAGCTAGCTCCAAAAAAGAAATGGCAAATGCACAGGATCAAAGCAAGTATCAAAAAGCTATAAAAAGAACAATTTTTACATCAAAATGGAAATTGATTCTTGGAACAATAACGACAATGTTATTGATTGTG
This sequence comes from Lysinibacillus sp. NPDC047702, assembly GCF_050272555.1. Taxonomy (NCBI): domain Bacteria; kingdom Bacillati; phylum Bacillota; class Bacilli; order Caryophanales; family Bacillaceae; genus Lysinibacillus; species Lysinibacillus sp. NPDC047702. The sequence continues at coordinate 36,751 of NZ_JBNNMG010000035.1, forward strand.
CCGACTAGCTTTCTGGTAACCTTTATATATTATGCGTTTGGAACCAGTTCGACAACATTAATGGATGTAGCAAGTGAAACACTGTATGTTACAGAACCTAATACATCACTTGAGGAATTAGAATTTGATATGTCCTTCACGCCTCTATCAATGAAGCTTACCTTTGATCAGTATAAGCGTATTGGAGAGGAAGACTATAAGGCTAATACCTATGATTTACGTTTCTTTCTAGGAGGTCTATCTAAAAAAGAAGTGACAACTTTTTTAGAACGAGTGGCGCCAAAACATCCAACTGAAACAAATCAATGGATACTACATCCAGAAAACGTTAAATTACTGTTAAATTCCGCGCGCGAATGGAAGGTACTTGAGGGATTGCCAGATGAAACGGTTGTAGAGGCCTATATTTCATTTTTTGATTTAATGACCGTTCAGGAAGCAGTGAAAGCTATGCCAAATGTCGATGTTGTGTGGGCAGCTATTGATACAGGAGTCGAAAAAACAAACCTAAGCAAAGACGGTCATGTTGTTTCACCAATTGGTTATCCAGTACAACGTGATAACACCAAGTGGTCTCCGTTTCAAGATGCAAAGTCTAATGAGGAGGTATTTTTCAATATCTTAAAGTCAATGGAGCAACATGAAGAACTCGCAACAGCGGTTTCAAGCGCAAAAAATTTAGCATTGCCAGAACGCATTGCTTATCTTGAGAAAAATGGTGTAAAGACCTATGGCGTTGTCGTTACTGGTCCAAAAAACGATATTCTGGCATTAAAAAAAATGAATATTGCAAGAACAATGAAGATGGGTGAGGTGAAATTATGGAATTGGTCTCGTTAAAACGCTATGAAAAGGGCTTTATAGCAGCGGGCTGGATTGGCATTATTTGTGGCTTATGTCCACTTTTATTGCTTAATATAACGATATTAACGAATATGGATATGACGGCTAATCTTTTCTATATATGGACAGTTTATTTGGCAGCGCCTTTCAGTATCATTGCCATATGCTCTAAAAAAAGTCGATCACTAGGATTTTTTGGATTAAGTATTTTACTATTTATCACTATTTTTACAGCATGTATTTTTATTTTAGGGTGGATTGTAATACCGTTTCCTTAAATAGATTTTAGCTCCATGGTCTTTAGGGATGGTGATTTAACTTTATAGAAATCCCGAATTCCATCATCTAAGGAATTCGGGATTTTCTTTAATAGTGTTTGCTTTACCTTCTAAACCGCACCAAATAATTTTAAGACATTAATAATAATAATCCCTACAATGCCGAAATCAGAATCACCAAAAGTTGTTCCTTCATAACCAATATCACCCATAAATATGAGTAGAATCGCAGGGATAAAGCTAATAATTAATCCATTGGTAAATGCACCAACCATAGAGCCAACTCTCCCACCAGTCGCATTACCGAATACGCCTGCAGCAGCACCAGTGAAGAAATGTGGTACAAGCCCAGGGACAATTACTTTTAGCCCTATTAATGGCAGGATAAACATAGATACTAGCCCAGCTAAAAAACTAAATAGGAAACCGATGATAACTGCATTTGGCGCAAATGGGAAAATCGTAGGGCAGTCTAAAGCAGGCTTTGTATTAGGCACAAGTTTATCTGCAATGCCTTTAAAGGCAGGAATAATCTCAGCAATTAGCATCCGTACACCAGCTAAAATAATATATACACCAGCGGCAAAGGTAATAGCTTGGATAATGGCAAAGACGATAAAGTTAGAGCCGCCAGATAATTGTGCTTCAATATATGAGGGTCCTGCAAAAAGAGCAACAATTATAAAAAATACACTCATAGTTAAAGAAATGGCTACAGAGGTATCTCTTAAAAATCCTAAAGACTTAGGAACACGTATAGTCTCTGTTGATTTTGCCTTGTTTCCAAAAAGCTTGCCGATTTTAGCAGAGACGTAATAACCAACACTGCCAAAGTGACCGACAGCAAAATCATCACTGCCTGTAATTTGACGAACAGTAGGCTGCAAAATAGCTGGAAACACGACCATACATATTCCCAGTAATATGGAGCCAACGAGTATAAGAGGTGTACCACTCATACCACCAACTGATAGTGATGCCGCGATTAAGCATGCCATAAACAATGTATGATGACCAGTTAAAAAAATATATTTTAAGGGTGTAAATCGCGCAAACACAATGTTCATAATCATACCGAAAACCATAATCATTGCTGTAGATGTGCCGAAGGAAGTTTGAGCGGCTGCGACAATGGCTTCATTATTTGGAATTACCCCTTGTACGGTAAAGGCGTGATCAAACATTTTACTAAAATGAGTTAACGAGCCAATTAACACGGTAGCACCCGCACCCAGAATGACAAAGCCCATCACTGTTTTTAACGTACCAGACAGAACCGTTGAAGCTGACTTTTTTTGAATTAATAAACCAATAAATGCGAATAGGCCGACTAATATAGCTGGTGTTCCTAAAATGTCATTCATAATAACATCTAACATGTTAACACCTCATCCTATCCAATTTTTTGAAAGTCATCGAAAAGCTTATAGCAGCGGTTCAAGCTTTAATGTAATCTCAGCAACACTCATCATATTAACCACACTTACGATGTGACCGTTCTTGCTAGCTAACTGGCTAACAATATCTTCTGCACCAATATAAATATCTGCTTGCTCAGCCTTAGCAGATGCTAAATCTGTATGAGTTACCTCCGCAATCTTACCAAGTTCCATTAATGCCTTTTTTATCGTCAATTCCAGCATAAAGCTACTACCTAATCCATTCCCACACACCACTAATATTTTCATGAAGATTGCTTCCTTTCCAAAAAGTGTTGGATTTTTTCCATAATAGCGTCTCTTTGTTGACAGGCGATAATGCTGTCAATTTGCTCTGGGTTTTCTATAATCTGTGTTAAATCGACTAATGCCTGCAAATGTGATGCACTGTCCATAGCAGCTAAGACGAAAATTATGAAAACGGGCTTTTCCGTGTCAAACCACACTGGCTCTTGCAGGGTTAAAAGACTTATTGCAGTCTCCTTCACACCATCTATTGGTCGTGCATGCGGTATGGCGACTTTTGGTGTAATGACGATATATGGTCCATATTCTTCAATAGAATGAATCATTGCTTCAATATAACGTGCCTCAATTTTGTTGTACCGTAGAAGTGGATCTGCAGCCAGACGAATAGCTTCTTGCCAAGTGTTTACAAATTTTGCGAGCTGTATTGTTTCTTTAGTTAGGAACTCAATCAGCAAATACAACCCTCCCCCTCCATTGGGATTAAAAGCTCCCATTCCATGTTATTATTGCTTACTGTGGAATTATGTCAAAGCACGCTAAATTTTTAACTGTTTGGCTAAATCGTAAATGGACGATTTGACAAATGAATCTATTTTGCTATCTAAGCGGGATTTAGGATAAATTAATTGTATTTTTCGAGTTAATGCTTCATCTTCTAAATCTCGCTTCATTAATAGACCAGATTTTAATTCATCCTCAATGAGTGCAACTGACAGAAATGCAATTGTCTGTCCAAAAGTAAGCATTTTCTTAATAGTGCTAACAGAATCCAGCTCGATAGTGTAAATGGATGGATGGATTGGGTCCATCCACTTTTCGATAAAGTGATTCGTTGAGCTAGAGGAAGTATGCAACAATATTTTATTCTTGAGGACATCCGATTTGGTGATGTCCTTTTTTGCTGCAAGCTCGTGACAAGGACTTAATGCTAATACAAGTGAATCTTCTCCAATTGTTTCATAAACAAGTGACGAGTTTTCCTGCTTTGTTTCCATTATCAGCCCAAAATCTAACTCTTGAAGAGCGATCATTTTTTCAATGTCTGGAGCTGTTTTTACTTCAAGCGATATTCGAATTTCTGGATAAGCTGTAGAAATCTGATGAATAAGTTCTGGCATAAAAATATGGGCAGGTAGCCCGCTGGCACCAAGACGAATGGAGCCGATATGACCTGCCAAAAGATTATCGACAAAGCGGTTCATATCCTTGTGGAGCTGGATAATTTGGCGAGCATAGTGATAGAGCCCCTCGCCAGCTTCTGTTAAACGATATCCCCCTGCATTTGTACGAAATAAATGAATTCCGTATTCCTCCTCAATAGAGCGAATATGAAAGGAAACTGTTGGTGCAGTAATGCCAAGCTCTTTGGCAACTGGGGCTAATTTTTTTAATTCTACGAGTAGGCAAAATGCCTGTAATTTTACATTATTCATTTTATCCTCCTAAAGTAAATTAGAAAAAATCTTTTATTTGCTTAAGTTTATTAGATTTTTTTTAACGAGTTATTAATAGAAGATTAATATTTTCTAAATATCTGGGATTTATAGTTGTATTAGCGAGGAGGATATGATGAAAATCTCACTAACAAATATCGAGAAAAAATTTGGACATGTTCAGGTGCTATGGCCTATTAATTTGGAATTAGAAAGTAAATTTATTACGATTCTAGGGCAATCAGGCTGCGGGAAGACTACATTATTAAAAATATTAGCTGGACTTGAACAACCAACAAATGGAGAAATTCGATTTGATGAATCGATTATATATTCATCTAAGCTCCATCAAAATATCAAACCAAATAAACGTAATATTGCAATGGTTTTTCAAGATTTTGCGCTATGGCCTCATATGACTATTTTTCAAAATATTGCGTTTGGATTGAAGGGAATTGTTCCAAAGGAAGATATTCCTACACGAGTGCAGCATGTTATGAACTTAGTGAAAATGGGGGGATATGAGAAACGTAAACCTGGAGAGCTTTCAGGTGGACAACAGCAACGGGTAGCACTTGCGAGGGCACTTGCGACAAATCCCAAGCTTATTTTGTTTGATGAGCCCTTATCAGCTCTTGATGCGGTACTTAGAGAGCAGATGCAGGCTGAAATTCTGCAAATTATTGATGAGCTGGATTGTCAGGCGATTTTTGTCACTCATGACCAAACAGAAGCGATGACAATGTCTGATCAAATTATTGTGATGGAGGCAGGCAGAATCGCACAAATAGGGACACCTGAGGAAATATATCATGCGCCAGCAACGCCATATGTGGCCGATTTTATTGGTAAAGTAAATTGGTTTGATAAAGGTAACTATATTGTGAGACCTGAGGGAGTATCCAGAATACGTCGCCCAGGTACAATTGCAAAATTTGCAACAATTATAAAAAGTACCTTTGTTGGAGATCGGTATTTAGTACAGGCTGAGGTAGAAGGCAAGCAATGGAGCTTTTATGAGGCTCATCCCATAGAGCATGGTATAAAACTTGAAGTATTTATTGACAAAAAGCAAATATATCAATTGGAGGGTTCACATTGAAAAAAAGAGGTTTAACGCTATTTGCGACTGCTGGAATTCTATTGACATTGGCATTAGCTGGATGTGGTAACAAAGAAGTAGAGAAAAAAGAGAAAGCAAGTGCACAGCCTAAAGAAGAGCAAATATTAACAGTATATTCAGCAGGTCCAGATGGATTAGCAGCAAATATTCAACAAGCATTTGAAGAAAAAACAGGTATAAAAGTGGAGATGTTTCAAGGAACAACTGGTAAAATTTTGTCGCGATTAGAGGCAGAAAAAAATAATCCTGTAGCTGACGTTGTTGTACTGGCATCTGTCGCATCTATGGATGGCTTAAAGGAAACAGAACAGCTACAAAGCTATAAAGATGCTGAACAGGCAGAAAAAATCAATGCTGATTGGTCAGAAGCTGAGGGCTATTACTATGGATACAGTGCTTCAGCGCTAGGTATAGCCTATAACACAAAAAATACACAAGAGGTACCGACAGATTGGTCAGATTTAGCAAAGGAACAGTGGCAAAATAAAATCAATATACCCGATCCAAGCTTGTCAGGCTCTGCTGTGGATTTTCTATATGGCTATGCACTAGCGGAAAAAGCAGCTTGGAAAACGATGGAGCTGTGGAAGAACAATGGCTTACAAGTGAACGGTGCGAATAAGGAAGCATTAGATGCAGTCATAACAGGTGATAAAAATGCTACGATTGCAGGCGTAGATTATATGGCCTATAAAGCAAAAGCAGATGGGGAGCCAGTGGAAATTATGTATCCGAAAAGTGGAACAGTTGTTAGCCCAAGAGCAGTTGGTATTTTAAAGGATGCAAAGCATGTTGAGGCTGCAAAAGCATACGTAGATTTTTTACTATCTGATGAGGGGCAAAAGCTTGTAACAGATGCTTATTTACTACCCGGCAACAAAGAAATACCTGTGAAAAATCGTGCTGCATTAGATGAAATTCCACAGCTAACAGTGAATTGGAAAGGTGTAGAAGCGCAACAGCTTGAGATATTAACGAAATTTAATGATATGTTTCGTTAAGAAATAGGAGGAGGTTTAGCGACCTCCTCCAAGTTTTTAGATGGAAGGATTGAAGCACCAATGATGATGGAAGGTAGACGCACTTTTGGGTTTTTAATGACAATTGTTGTCATATTTGCTATCGCCCCATTAATAGCTATATTAGGTTACACCTTTATTAAGGATGGGCAATTCGACATCTCACAAATCAATCGAATGCTAGAAGCAGAAAGAGTGTGGCGGACACTTGGAAACTCTATATTATTAGGGGTACTTGTAATAGTTGGAACAACCATTATTGCATTTCCTATGGCATTTATCAGAACGAAAACAAGCTTATATCGCTATGATTGGCTCGATATTATTTTAACCATTCCATTTATGACTCCTCCGTATATTGGTTCAATGGGATGGATCTTATTTATGCAACATAATGGCTTTCTCCAACAGCTATTTCCAAGCTCAGCCTGGTTGACGGATACCTTCTTTTCATTATTTGGTATGGTGATGATTATGAGCTTACATCTCTTTCCCTTTTTATATTTAATGTTGAAAAATACGCTCCTTCGTATCAATGGCTCCTTTTTAGATGCAGCACTCATTTTTGGACGAAGCCCATGGAGGAATTGGACTAAAATCGTTTTGCCTTTAGTAGTATCTAGCTATGTCCTAGGAAGCTTGCTTATTTTTATAAAAACACTTGCGGAATTTGGAACACCTGCCACTTTTGGAAATCGAATTGGATTTCAAGTATTTACAACGGAAATTCACACTTACCTATCAAGATGGCCAGTAGACATTAGCATGGCTACATCCCTGTCTTTATTTTTACTATCGGTTTGTCTTGTCATTTGGTATATTCAAAATCTTATCGGACGTAAGCATACATATGGCGTTCTATCTGGCAAAACACCAGCAATGCGTGTGGTTAAGGATAAATGGACTATCAAATTATGCTCTTGGATGTTTGTAGGAATTGTTCTTATATTGTCAATTGGCATTCCTTACTTTTCCATTGTCGTGACATCTTTGCAAAAAGTAAGAGGAGATGGTTTGCAGGCAGGGAATTTTAGCTTTGCATCCTATCAAGAGGTGTTTACAGGGGGAAGCGCAGGATTATCGGCATTTTTGAATAGTGTGATGTTTTCTATTATTACAGCCATTGTGACAGCTATTATTGGATTGTGTATTGCTCTATATATTAAAAAGGGTGAAACGAAAAAACAGCAAGTATTAGATTTTTTTAGTTTAATGCCCACTATTGTACCTGGAATTGTCTTTGTAGTTGGGTTAATCATGTTCTGGAATGCGCCATGGTTACCAGCAACCATATATAACACAAAGACAATGGTTGTTGTCACGTATTGTGTTCTATTCTTACCATATTCTGTGCAATACACGAAATCCTCATTATCTCAAATAGATTTGTCAATCTTCCAATCAGCAGCTATTTTTGGACGAAGCAAATGGGATGTTTATCGACAAATAATAATTCCATTATTAATGCAAGGAATTCTTGCTGGTATGATGATGACATTTATTATTTCCATGCGTGAGCTTGTTGCTGGATTATTAATTTTGCCTCCATCAGTGGAGACTGGGGCAACATTTATTTACAGCCAGTTTGAGCAAGGAAATGTTGGTGTAGGAATGGCTGTTGCAGTCATTACAGTGATCATGACCGTTATTTTCATGTTTCTACTCGAGTGGCTGCAAAAGCGAGGAGGACATGAGAATGCTTAATATCGAGATTTTAGGCGGAGTCGGTGAATATGGACGTAATTGTTTTTTTATTGAAAAAGAGGGGCGTGCTATTTTACTTGATTGTGGCGTAATGAACAATCCACAAAAGACCTTGCCTAACTTAACAGAGGCTCACGTAGCAAAGCTTGAGGCAGTATTTATTTCACATTCTCATATTGATCATGTAGGTGCTATTCCGTTACTGGAAAAGTGGGGATATAAAGGACCGATTATTATGAGTGATATGACTGCACAGCAACTAAAATTGGCATTTCCAAATATAAGTATTTTTCACCCAGAATCCAATGGAGAATGGATAATCGTTAATAAGGATGTGGCTTATCAGTGGGGGTATAGCGGTCATCTCATCGGAAGTGTTTGGTATAAAATTCGGTTTTTAGAGAAAATGCTCTTTTACACTGGCGATTATGTCGTGGATTCTTATTTATTGAAGGCTACACTGCCAGTAGAGGACGGGACGATTTATGATGTAGCATTTATCGACAGTGGTCATGTTGAAAAACAAATCAATAATATTCAAACATTGCAGCAAATAATGGAATATATAAGCGCTCATCCAGCACAATCATTTATTTTTCCATCTTCATTTTCAGGAAAAACTGTCGATATTGCAGCCTATCTTCATCAGCATACACATAAAACCCTGCACATTGATCAGGATTTTGTATCGTTATTTGAACAGTATGATAAGGCAACTGAAAATTTATTGAATACAAATATCCCATCTGTTAAGCAACAATGTCTGCCAAAGAGTGCTAGTCTTGGGGATGTTTATTTTGTGCCAGATCGTGATAAGTCGAGACTATTGGAGCTGCTACAAAAAATACCGAAAGCTATCGTTATTTTTACGGGCTATTGGCATAAAAACAACTATGAAATGATATTCCCAAAAACGCAATATAAGGAATTTTTTTATAAAACACATCCTGATTATCATGATATTTTAACGCTTTCTAAAAAAATACATGCTCAAACGACCATTTATTTCCATAGTTCATTTACGAATATAGAAACCACCTTTCTGACATTACTTAAAAATGAAGAGTAAATACAGCCTCCTTTAGTTTAGAGCTAATAAACTTTTTTCCTTACGAGTTGAATCCGACTAGAACATAAAGATTTATATAAATGGGGTAGCCATCAGGTGAAAGTGCTTGTTGGCTAGCCCTTTTTCGTCAACAGGGGCGATAGGTTAAAATAATATAGGGAAAGATGAACCTCATCAATCTTAAAATTTAGCGAGAGCAAATCAGCGGGAGATAAAGAAAGCATCCACTGATTAAGTTACACTTCATGTAAAAGAAAATAGAAGGTAAATAAAAACAGATAAAAATTTGTTCTAACTTTTTTAATTTCGCTTACACTTACTATAGGACGAACTCTTAGCTTTAACACAAGGGAGGAAATGACATAGCGAAAAAAATGGGAATTGTCGCGCTACTATTATTCGGTGTTTATTTGCTGTGTATGTATTGGTATATATTCCATAGCGGTGGTGGTACCGTACCACGAGCATTGCAGGGAACAGTTGCAGATCCAGTTATGTTTATGTCTGAAAAAGAACTGTTTCTAAGCGGAGAATATTCAAAAATAAGGAACTTCCTTTTCTTTGTTGCCACTCCATTAGAATGGTTAGTGTATGCTTTTATTTTACTAATGGGTATTTCACGTTATTTTGAAAAAGTGGCGACAGCACAAACGAAGTGGAAGTTATTACGAAATGCAGGCTATTTATTTTTATTATCATTGCTATTGTATCTTGTGCTATTCCCGCTAGACTATTATCGTTTCTATTTAAGCAAAAGCTACGGTATAAGTACACAAGCATTCTCGTCATGGATGCGAGATGGAATTATTGATTTTTGGGTAAATTTCGGCACGAGCCTCATTGTGGTATCAGTCATATATTGGCTTATTAAAAAGAGTGAAAAAAGATGGTGGCTGTATACATGGCTTTTAACGATTCCATTTTCAATATTTGTGATGTTTATCCAACCTGTTGTCATTGATCCTTTATATAATGATTTTTATCCATTAAAAAATAAGGAACTGGAAGCAAAAATTCTATCTATTGCTACCCAAGCAAATATTCCAGCAGAGCATGTTTACGAAGTGAATATGGCAGAGAAAACAAATGCCTTAAATGCTTATGTCACTGGCATTGGAAGCAATTCGAGAATTGTTTTATGGGATACAACCTTAAATAGACTCACTGACAATGAAATATTATTCATCATGGCGCATGAAATGGGACATTATGTTGAAAAACATATTTATTTTGGAATCGCAGGGTACCTGTTGTTAACTCTAGGGGGATTGTGGCTAACAGCCAGATGTATGCGTTGGGTGATTAGAAGATATGGACAGGTATTAAAAATAAATAAAATAGGTGATATAGCATCTTATCCGTTATTTTTACTTATTACCTCTATGCTGCTATTTGCTTCTAACCCTCTGACAAATTATATTTCAAGGTATCAGGAAACAAGAGCAGATCAATATGCTATTTCACTTACGGGTGATCGAGAGTCGGCAGTTACTGCATTCCAAAAACTAACGATATCTGGTTTAAGTGAGGTAAATCCACAGCTTCTTGTAAAGTGGTTCCGTTATACACATCCGCCGATGTTGGATCGAATTGATAAGGTAGCGGAGAAAGAAGGACAAAAAAAGGAAGTTCCTGTTAAAGAAGAGCAGAAAAAAGAACAACAGAAGCAATAAAATCTGCATTAATATGCTAGGTTTCTTGGATGTATAAGTTGGGTATCCTAATAGAAGAGATATTTGAAAACTTGTTCGTTCTTATGATAGGGGAATCGTTATGCGTAATATTATCGTCATTACACTTTCATCGATTTTAGTGGCCTTTGCCTATAATTTTTTGTTAATTCCCCATGAAATTTTAAGCGGTGGATTAAGTGGGATTGCTATCATGCTAGGTATTGTCACACCCCTAAATACAGGGGTTTTAAATTTACTATTGAATTTGCCCCTACTTATTATAGGGGTTATGAAGCTTGGGAAGCGGTTTATCGGATATACGATATTATCAGTGACTGTCTTGTCAATTAGCTTGTATATTATTCCTATTTATAAGGCTACACAAGAACCAATCCTTGCCTCCTTATTTGGTGGTGTTATTGTCGGAATCGGTGCAGGTATGATTTTCCGAGCATCTGGCTCCTCCGGTGGTTTTGATATTATAGCTATGTTGTTAAGTCAAAAACGTGATTTCCCATTAGGAGCATTAATTTCTGGAATGAATGGAATAGTGGTAGCGATCTCAGGCTTTGTTTTTAGCTGGGATGCTGCTTTACTTACACTTGTATCGATTTATGCTACTGGCAAGGTAGTCGATACAATTCATACAAGTCATATTAAATTGACGCTGATGATTATTACAGGTAAGGGTGAGGAAGTGAAACAGCAGCTATTATCAAAGCTTCATCGAGGTGTGACGATAATGGATGCGAAGGGCGCTTACTCAGGAGAAGGGCGTAAGGTTTTAATTACGGTAATTACGCGTTATCAGCTTGCCGAGGTTAAAAGTATGATTAAGGAAACGGATGCAAAAGCCTTTGTTAATATTTTGCAAACGACAGAGGTAATCGGTGTTTTTGATAGGGGCTCAAAGTAAATATAAATTGGAATGGATATTTCTTGTACACACGTTATCGGTTATAATAAATATAATCGAACGTGTGTTTTTATTATGGGACAGAAAGGAAGAGTTTAATAATGAACAAAGAATCAATTCATGGATATTGCTTAAAGCTTCGAGGAACAATACATGATTATAAACTGGAGTGGGAGGCTGACCGCTACCAAATTGGTGGAAAAATGTATGCAATGATAGGTGGAAATGCTACCGGAAAGCCAGTCCTTACCTTGAAATGTGAACCACAACGAGCAGAAGAATTAAGGGAGTCTTACGAAAGTATCATACCTGGTTATTATATGAATAAAACGCATTGGAACTCCATTTACATGGATGCAGATGATGTACCCTTTGAGTTAGTGGAAAAGCTCATTGACCATTCCTATGAGCTAATTTTCGGAAAGCTAACAAAAAAAGCACAGCAGGAAGTTCTATTACTTGAAGAGACAATGTGACATGCTGGAGTATAGTGTTAGATAAAAGATTAAAATAGCTGCCCTTTTTCTAAGATATTTTGAGGAAAAAGGCAGCTTTTAGACAAAGAAAAGCTCAGGTATAAGAGAAAAACGCTCGTGTAGATCAAGAAATGCTCAGCTTCAATACCGCTCGGTTAGGCCGAAGCAACGCTCAGGTGCAAGGGGAAAACGCTCGGGTAGGTCGAAAAAACGCTCAGGTGCAGGAGAAAAGCGCTCGGGTAGGTCGAATAAATGCTCAGGTGCAGGAGAAAAGCGCTCAGGTAGGCCAAAGAAAAGCTCAGGTGCGAGAGAAAAGCGCTCAGGTAGGTCGAAAAAATGCTCAGGTCCAAGGGAAAAAAGCTCAGGTAGGTTGAAGAAATGCTCAGGCAATCCAAAGGAACGCTAATGTATAAGCAGAAAAAAGCTCAAATAAGTCAAAAGTAACCCCGAGCCGTGTCAATCGGCTCGGATCAGACACAAGAAGGATTTGATTTAAGCATTATAGCCACTGTCACCAAAAGGCTGTAGCATGTCGAGCCACTTTTGCTCTAGTTTTTCTAGCTCTCTTTTGGGATCAAAATAGCCCTCTTCTTTTTTCTTTAAGTATTCAACGATTTCAAGGTCAAAAGCGTCTTGGCCGAAAGTATTGAAATCCGCTTGTAGTTTTTTATTTGTATATGAATTTGTTTTAAGCGAAAATTGAAATCCGTTTAGGCGCTTTAAATTATTGAAGCTACCTACAAACACTTTTCCATTTTGTTTATTGGTCATTGTAAAAACACCCGCTTCAATTTTCATTTCTTTATACATTTCCTTTAATTCTTTTTTATGGTCCATTGAAAATCCTTCTTTCTTATTTTTAATTCTGCATTAACAGCAGATAAATCCCCTATAGGTAATGACTAATCATCAAGGAACTCCCTCTGATTCAGTTTCACTTTATCCAATAGGCACTGCCATCATCTGTACGGTCCATAAAACCATACTCAATTAAATAACGGCGGATTTGTACATAATCCTCATACATTGGCTGAATTACCTCATTTAATTCCTTTTCTGTATACTGCTTTGTCTTATCGAAAAGCTTTGTAATTGCTCGTAGTATGACAATTTTATGCTTCTCCCGCTTTGGAAAAAGGGTAAGCTCTTTACCAATTCCCTTTGGAAAATATTTTTCAAGTAACTCTTGTTCCTCAGTTAGCGTAATATTATAGCGATCATCCACCATCGTTGCGGTCTTATGGATTGGAATAAAATGATCTTCCTTTTGATTCTTTTCTTTTAACAGTTCCATCATGGCAAGAAATGTTTTTGCTTGCCGCTCTTTTTCCTTAAGGGTAAAGCGATGATGACGAATCGTTGTTGCACTGCCAATATCAAGCATTTCTTTTATTTCTTGATCTGTATGTCCCTCATAAAATAAGCGCAAGATATGGCTTTGATGATCTGTTAGCCCCGTTATTTTTTTATTTAATCCATTTAAATAATGAAAAACTGAATGGTGTGCAGAAGTAATATGATGCTGCATAAATTTTTCTGCCTCATACAGTACGCCTTCATGGGGATAGATAATTCCTTTTTCAATTCGCTCACCACAAAGCAAGCAAGTAAAATATGCTGTTTCATCTATGAAGCCCTTTTTAATGTCATCCACCGATGCTTGCCAAAACAACTCATTAACATCCATTGAAAAATCTCCTTTAAATAAACAAAAATAAATTTCGTTTGCTTATTTATATTTAAAATAACAGTAAGCCCGAAATATAAAAAAGCGCACCTTCTCGGTACGCACGACGAATGGCCCGCTATCTGGTTTTTTTTTCAGATAGCTGGCTATTTTGAACA
>NZ_JBNNMG010000036.1:0-50792 GCF_050272555.1 Lysinibacillus sp. NPDC047702
TCAGCGCAGGAAGCGGCTCGTCGCTCGCCCACAGGAAAGCGAGTAGCCTGGAACGGAGATCACCTTCATTTGACTTAGGAGTGTTCACAAAGAGTACCTTGACCATTTAGTTTTTCAACACTATGAAAAACCTCTATTCGATGTCAATGAATGTCTCAAAACACTACTAATCAAATTATGAATCATAATACAATTTTCACCACTATTTTTTAAATAATAATTACATGGGAATATTTTACTTAATTTAATGTAACCAATTATATATTTATTTTAATATCAAAATATTTTTAAAATTTAAATCACAAATATGTTATACTACACTTTAAGTGAATAAGTTTTGCAAAATAAAGGTACTTAAAACTTAAGTTTAAAAGGGAATTCGGTAAAAGCCGAAGCTGTTTCCGCAACTGTAAGTGCAAAAACCGTCAGAGTATACCACTGTTGAATGAAGAAAAATGCTTCTAGTAAATGGGAAGGTTCTGAAAAAGGTGCACAAGCCAGGAGACCTGCCTTTATTTCATCGTATTAACTCTCTTCGGAATTAAAGAGAACTTATGGCAAATAAACGGATAGATATGATATTTTCATATGTTTTTTCTTATTGTTTACCGATGTTTCTTTTATTTTAAAAGAGATATCGGTTTTTTGCTGTGGGAGTTAATGGCAACACGATTCACCTAATAGAAAAAGGAGGTTTATAAATGAAGATTTTTAAAAAGTGGCTGCATATTATGTTGATTGTGATATTAACATTTTCGTTCATATCACCATCTATATCAGTGCATGCAGAAACGCAAACAGTGTACGAAAATGAAAATACCGTTGCACTTACTGAACTGTTCAAAGTAGGTGAGGAGCCTATTCAAGCATTAGAAGATACTACAGCTGACGAGCAGCAAGTAGATACTTCGTTAGTGTTAAGTGAACAAGGACCAATTACATTAACAAAGAACCAAACACATCAACTTTCAGCAACCATACTTCCACACAACACAACAAACGACTCGGCAACAATTGAATGGATTTCTAGAAATGAGTCCATTGTAACAGTAACAGAGAATGGTGTAGTAACAGCAATTAATGAAGGGACTACAGAAATTCAAGCAGCTGTTGGGGACATAAATAGTAGTATTTCAATAATAGTAGAAGCACCTACTTTAAACACTATTTTAACACAGCAACTGCAGATAAAGAGTCATTTTTTATGGAACATCGCAGAACCACTGGCTTCTTTGAACTATGAAAGAATTTTATCATTATGGCAAAGTGGGTACGTTGATAGAAATGAATTAAAAAAGAAGGTACAGCCAAATATTCTCGGAGAGACAGTTAGCAATTATACTAATGCTGTAATGCTTTTGGCAGCTTCACAATCCAATCCCTTTGCCTATGATGGGAAGAATTTTGCTAGTAAGTTAAGTAATTCACAAACAGGTGAAGGTTACTTTTCCTTTTCAGAGCCTAGCTCCTATAATAATGATCGAAAAGCAGATACTTTTATCAAAGCGCTTTTTGCTGTTGAATTTATCGGAGCCGAATATAACCGTGAAACAGCCCTTAATCATTTAAAAACACTCTTACCAGACATAAAAAGTCAAACAAATGGTGTTCTACTTGGGTTAACTGTAAGTGTCTTGGCTCATTATGACCTTGCAGAGGCTCAAACTATGCGAGAAGAACTTTTAATGCATTATAAAGAAAGTGGTGTATATTTTACACAAGGACTAGGTTTATATGTTGATAATTTATATGCTCTTGGTGAAGATCCTTTGAATGAGAAATGGTCCATTAAAATTAATGACCAACAATATGTTTCAGCCGAAGAAGCATATAGCAAGCTTATTTATCCAAATGAGTCCTACGCTTTTTATAATCGATTAAAAGCAAATGAATTGATTGGACAAAGTAATGAGACTGCGGCCAATTCGCACTGGAGCTTAATTGGTTTAGCTTCATTAGTTAATGGCAAATCAATGATTAGTGATGCTAAACAACAATTTACCAGTCTTGATTTTGACTTTTCACCAAAAAAAATAGAAGTAACTAATATTACACAGCCTTACCTACTAAAAGGAACGACGTTTAAACCTATATTTATCATTAAAGATCAGTACCATTCACCCCGAACAGCAACTATACAATTACAGTCTTCTAATCCAGCTGTATTAGCAGTGAATGAAAAAAATGAACTCATTGCACTTCAGGCAGGACACGCTGTTATAACTGCTACCGTAGAAGGTTATGAACATGTACGCAAAGTACTTTCATTTACTGTCACAGACAATGGGCAATTTACTGAGTTGTTACCAAAAATCGAAAAAGCTATTGGTCACTTAATACGTCAAGATAAAATGAGTTCATTTGAGGATGCAACTGCTCTTAAAACATTTGGCTATGATCAGGAAAAGCTTTCAACAATTTTAAATATTTATTCTGTAGTAAGCCCATCCAATGCAGCTAAAAATATTTTGACATTAACAGCAGCTGGTGTAAATCCTTATATGTATAACGGCGTAAATTATGTAGAGGCCCTACACCATCAAATTGATGCTACACATAATCTCACTTCAATTGATGCCGTATATATTGTTATGGCGCAATACGTACTAGGTGAAATTCCAAATGAAAAGGTAACTCACGCTTTATTAGCAGAAAGTGTTAAAAAAGATGATCTTATGTATATTGAGAATTTAGGCTCACCAGATATACAGAGGACAGGAAAGTTATTACATGCGATTACCCTTCTTAACAGTGAAAGGATGGTCACAGAGAATGCTGAAGTATTTATTGAGGCTGAAAATAAATTATTTGCTTTCTTTCAATCCAACTTTAGTAATGGAAAGTTCAATTCCCAGTCAGAACAAAATGCTGTAGTTGTACTAAATTATTTAAGCTTAAAGCAAGAAACTGTTTTAGGGGACTTCGATGCATTTGAGTTAGCCACAATGATTTTACAAAATCAGTATAATAATGCCTATATTACAAATGGGATGATTCCCAATTTATCTGGTTTACAATCTGAGTCTACTGGTATCGGATTAAATGCTATTAGTTTTTTATTAACTGACCATAATGCATACAAGAATTTAAAGAAAAAAGAAACGGCAAAACCTACAACAATACAATTAGAATTATCTGACAAAGCTAAAAAGAATGTACCACTTGAATTAAAGGGTCAGTTACTTGATCAAAATGGTAACTACATAGATTCAACTATTACTTGGACAGTCAATGGCTCAGTAGTAGCAGACTCTTACCTGCCGACTGACATTGGATTATTACAAATTCAAGCTGAGGCACAAGGTATTACAGCTGAAAAAACAATTGAAATAATTGATTATCAAAAAATTTATAGTATTACGATTAATGCACCTAAAGGAGCTGTAACTGATTTAGATCTTCCTTTAACAGCAATCGTAAAAGATAGTGAAGGCGTGGAGGTAAAAGATGTAAAGATTTCATGGAAAGTTGAAGGTTCAGAAGCCCTAGTTAATGGTGCAGCTGTACGCTTCCTTAAACCAGGTCAATATGTCATTACTGCCGAGGTTGAAGGTATCAAAGCAAAAGCCGTAGAAATTTATGTTGAGCTCAATACTGATTCCATTCAAACACAAGTTGTCCAAGCTGTAGAGCATATGAAACAGTATTTAGTAAATAAAGGACAGTATGATTATATATCTGCACTTGCCTACAGTAAAATAGTGAATAATCCGACATTCAGCCAAAAACAAATGCGCTCTATAGGTCATTTGCGTGAGTATGGTAATCATGATCAAAAATATGCACTTTACTATGCCAAAAATATTTTACAAGCTGTTGCTTCTAGTGAAAATCCTAAGCACTTTACAACATATAAAGGACCAGTAGTGGACTTAGTGACACCTCTTGTTGCTTCTCAAGATACTGATGGTCACTTTACAATGTTTACTAATTTTGATAAATCATCTGTAGCGACACAAGCTTGGTCAATCATTGCATTGGATCTCATTAATGAGCCGTACAATATAGAGTTAGCTGTTCAAGACTTATTAAACGGCTTAAATGGACCTATAACAGAAGGCTCATACAAAGAGCAAGAATTACGTGCTCTCTCCTTAATTGCCCTTTCTAAACATCGGGATATCGAGGGTGTAAATCAACAAATTTCAAGTATTCTAAGTTATTTAAAAGTACAGCAAAATTCAAATGGTGGTTTCAATTATGGAGGTTATACAAATAATCCATTCGCTATCGGTACAATTATCCAAGGTTTAATTGCTGTTGGTGAAAATCCATTTGATGCTAAGTGGAAAAAGAATGGGAAAACAATGGTAGAAGCACTATTATCACAGCAAATTAAAAACGGCGGTTTTAAATTTGGAGATGAATTTGAAGCTGAGACTGAATTTGATGAGCTAAAATCCACAGAGGCAGCTTTTGGAGCACTCTCAGATTTATATACAAAATCCTCTATGTTTAATGAATCAATTAAGGTAATTGATAAATTACCAGAAGTAAATAATTCGGTTAAGCCGTTTATTGAAATCACAAATTTTGAACTTCAACAGGATCGACCTTTATTAAGTGTATCTGTCACTGCTTATGACAATATTGATGGAGAGCTAACACCAACTGTAACGATAAATAATACACCAGTATACTCTGTTGACAACAATTATAAGACTCTTGTTAAACAGGGTGTCAACACATTAAAAATTACTACAGAAAATTCTTTAGGCAACGAAAGCAGTGAAGTTATACCAGTATTATTCCAAAATATTATTGCCCAATCTGTTCCACAAGCAACAGTGACTGTTACAGGATTAAATGGTGCCCAAATGTATACCAATAAAGCCATAATAGAAGAAAATGATACAGCCTATTCGACGCTTGTAAAGGCGATTGGAAAACATAATATTGTGGCTCGATCTTCCAAAAATGGCGTATATATTAGCAGCATTAATAATCTAAAAGAATTCGACCACGGTAAAGGTAGTGGATGGATGTATCGTGTGAATGGTGTTTTCCCTGATGTATTTTCAGGTGATGTTAACTTACAAGATGGTGACACGTTAGAATGGATATACACGACAAACTTAGGAAAAGATATTGGCTCTACAATGCCTACTACTCCAGAAAAAGAGGATAATTCAACAGTACCAAACGAAAGTTCAAAACCTATAGATACTGACAAGCAGCCTGTAGTTGATCCTAATAACGAAAATACTAAGCCTGTAACTCCTGTTGAAAATAACAATCAGGATATCATCGTTGTAAATAATGAAAACCTTCAAACAGCTATTAATAGTAAAGAGGCACAAAAAATATTTGAAGAAAACAATTCAACAACCTTAACCATTAAAAATAATATGGGTACAAAAGTTGAGCTTCCTAAATCACTCTTCATGTCTTCTGAAATAAATGACAAAATTAATATATCAGTTGACGAAAAAATTCGTGATAATGAACATATTATTGATTTCAAACTGGAGAGTATCGCTAAGGATGGTAGTAACCATAAAATAATGACTGAAAAAGAATATACAAAAATAACAATCCCACTTCAAACTGTTAACAAAAATACAGTGGTAGTTCAACGTATTAATGGTGAATTACTAGCAGTGCCTCATATTATTAAAGATGGCCAACTTACAATCTATGCGAAGGCAAGTGGTGAATTTATCGTAACAACACAACAAATTACCTTTAAAGATATTAGTCTACTTGAATACAAGGATGATATTGAATTTCTAGCAAGCCGTCATATCATCAAAGGAGTAAACCGTGAGGAATTTGCACCGACAAGACCGATTACACGTGCACAATTTGGTGTTATGATTGCCCGTGCTTTAGGATTACAAGCATCAGACAATCAAACTTCTTTCAAAGATACAAAAGGTAAATGGTATGAACATGAGATTCAAGCTTTACTTGAAGCAGGAATTACAACAGGTAAAACAGTTAATACATTTGATCCTGAAGGCTATGTAACTCGCCAGCAAGCAGCAGCCTTTATGGGACGCATATTAGAATATTTACACTACGAAGCATCAACAGAGAAAACACATCATTTTAAAGATGCCCATCAAATCAGCCCTGAGTTTGAAGCATATATTAATATGTTAAGTAGTTTAGACATTATGACAGGGAAAAAGGATGGCACTTTTGATGCCACAGGATTACTAACACGTGCACAAATGGCTAAAATTTTAAAACGCACCTTAACTACTAGCGGAATCATGTAAGTATTCACCCTATCCTCAAGGTAAATACCCTTGAGGATAGGGTTTTCATTATACGATTTTTAATAGAGTGAAAATGTCACAATTTTCATAATAGGAACCCAGAATATAAGCAAACAATTCGATTCTATAACCACACTCTTTTACAAAAAATAAAAAAGGAGTTAGTTCCTCAATAAATTCATGGTATCCACGACAATCAATAGAATACATTTACCATAAGCAAATTCTTTTATCAAAAATTATGTTTATTGGGGCAATAAAAAGTAGTTTTTCGAGGCTAGGACAGAGCTCAATTATTTTGAAACATAGCGAAAATGGATAATAACTTCTCCATTTCACTGAATTGAGTAAACTTCTTGAATCAAAAAAAGTTAGATCGAGATACAATCGATCTAACTTTTTTCTTTCTGACCCGGACTCACATTCTTTTTACATAAACATATATACAAAAAGTGGGCAGAGAAATGCACCTATAATTGCCGTTAACCCCATTGATAATGAGCCAACTGATAATTCTCGTTCTCCATACTCTCTTAATTTAACAAGTCCAACACCATGTGAAGCACTGCCTACTGCAACCCCTCTGCTAACCGCAGAATCAATTTTTCCAAATTTAATAACTAAAGGTCCAATTATAGCACCTACAAACCCTGCTAGCATGACAAATACAGCTGTTAAAGGGGGAATCCCTCCAATTGTTTCGCTCACCTGCATACCAACCGGTGTCGTTAGGGATTTAGGTAAGGCTGTTAGCATCCAGCTATCACTTACCCTAATCCATTTCAGCATTACAAAAATTGTTACTAAGCCAGTAATCATGCCAATAAAAATACCTGATAAAATAGAGTATTTATACTTCATAATAATGGCACGCTGATTATAAAGAGGATAAGCAAGTGCTACTACCGCTGGGCCAAGCATTTTTTGAAGCCACTCTCCTCCCTGCATATAGGTCGAATAAGGTATCTGAAATACTACTAAAATAACAGCACTGACGATAGTTGTCGTTACTAGTGGAATCATGATAGGATGTGGAAATCGCTGATAAAGCTTTGTAAATAGCATAAACAATACAATGGTGCCAATCACAACAATTATTTCAATCAACTGTTAATTTCCCCTCTCCTTCTTCAAGAACAGCTTCCGGTTCTTTCTTCGCCAACTCTTTCTTCTCAATCATTTGAGTAAGCAATCCCGTGATATAAATAGAGATTAATGTACTAGCTACAACAGCTAAAATAATTAGCAAACCTGTCGTTGACAAAAGCTCTGGATAGTCAATCACCCCTACTGTCGCAGGAATGAAAAATAAGGTTAAAATACCGATTAAAAAGCCTGCTCCGTCTTGAATATATTCTACTTTAATTATTCTAAATTGAAGTGATAGCGCTAATAAAAGTAAACCGATAACGCTTCCAGGAAGAGGCACATGCAATAAAGTCACAATACCTACGCCCATGTAGTAATAAATATTGAGTATCCCAATTTGGACAATAATCCGTACAACTTTCATTAACAATGCAGCAAAATTTTCGTTCAACATTTCGCCACTTTTCACCCCCTATTACGATTATTCTACATCTGCGAGAATTTTCTGTCTATTACAATTTTAGAAAAACAATAGGAAAAGAAGATAGCTCTACACAATTTGAGCCATCTTCTCTTCATACATTAGTTGAATACGCTTTTGTTTGGGTACCGTAACATTTTACTTTTCTCAAAAAATATTACGATGTTCATTTTTTTCAAATTCCTATAGTGCATGTCCAGATCCACCATCAATATTCACTGAGGTACCAGTCACATAACTTGCTGCATCTGATACTAAAAAGGTAATGACATTTGCTGCTTCCTCTGTGTCCCCTACTCGACCAAGCGGAATTGTTTGACCGACTTTGCGAGAATATGTTTCCCAAGCCATCTCAGGCTCTTCCTGTTTCCATTTTTTTTCGATTTGGTCACTACGAATTAGCCCTATACATACAGAATTTACACGAATATTATCTTTCCCTAAGTCTTTACTCATCGCCTTTGTTAAAGCAAGACCAGCAGCTCTACTTACAGTAGTAGGAAGAGAACTAGCAGGTGGCGTTTTAGCCATAACGGCCGTTACATTGACAATTGCCCCACCTCCAGCCTTACGCATATAAGGAGCAGCATATTTTGAACAATGAACAGCACCAAATACCTTTAAATCCAAGTCAGCCTGCCACAGCTCACTACTAACAGATTCAAATGGATTTGCAGAGGCTGTACCTGCATTATTAATAAGAATATCCACGCCTCCAAATTGCTCTACTGTGCGCTCAATTAAGTACTTACAATCTTTTTCTTTTGTAATATCTGTCGGTACGAATAAAACATCCTCACCTGTTTCATTTTTAATACAGCCCGCTGCCACTTGGAGCTGTTTTTCACCTCGTGCACACAGTACAACCTTTGCTCCCTCTTTCACAAGCTGCATCGCTGTATAATAGCCAATACCCTTACTTGAGCCTGTAATAATAGCGACTTTTCCCTTCAATCCTAGTTCCATGTTCATCACCCCAGTTTTTTGGTTCACTTCAATTGCTTTGCAGGCATCGATATCTAGCGGTAAGTGGATTACCATCATCCTTTATATTAAAATTCTATCTATCTCTGCTAGATTAGCTACTTCGCTTTGTAGTTCGAACTATATTTTTTGAATATTCATTCGATATAATTACTTTATCAAAATTATAAGCATTATACAAAAAACGGCTATAAAGCTAATGCTTTATAACCGTTTCATGTTGTTGAAATACTATTATGTCAATGAAATCAAGGTGACAAATAAAAAAAATATAGCTCTTTTTCAAAACGAGGGGTTGATCTCCGTTCCGACTGAGTGCTTTCCTGGGGGCGTCCGATGAGCCGCTTCACTCACGTTGCTCGCTCCAGGGTCTCATCTGTGACGCTGAATCCCCGAGGAGTCACTCAGTCTACACTCCAATCATCCTTTGCTCATAGTATTTTTTTCTGGCAATTCACACAAATATATAGTGATAAATTTGAAGTCTTAGCCATCACTATTTTGCACAAAAATGGAGCTTTGATATAACTTTTTTCTTTTGCGAAAGCAGAGCGACAGCAATAAGTGACTTTATGAAAAGTGACAAAGTGGCTTTATCCATAGAATGTAGGACAAACAACTATAGAATTGTGCCACTACTCTATCCAACTAATGTTGGTGAGTAATATGCTTTTACTTTATTTTCGAAGGAAGAAAATATTCAAAGTTCTACACTATTGCTGATTGGAGTGCAAGGCTACTCGACTCCCGTGGGATAGCGAGACAGACGAGAAACTGAGGCCAACACGATGTTGGTCACGAAGGCGTTGTCACAGGACGTGACGCATTTAGTCTTCGTTCCTCCAGCGCAGGAAGCGGCTCGTCGCTCGCCCACAGGAAGCCTTGCTCTGTGCGAAAGCGAAGCGTCAGCGACAAAGCGACAAAGCGAGTAGCCTGGAACGGAAATCATCTTCATTTGACTTAGTAGTATTCACAAAGAGTCCCTTGACTATTTAATTTTTCAACACTATGAAACGGCTATAAAGCTAATGCTTTATAACCGTTTCCATTTATCTATTTATTTTTTTGTAACAATATGGATTGGGTTGCCAAGTAGGACTTCAGCTGCTTCCATAGTGATTTCACCTAATGTTGGGTGAGCGTGAATTGTTAATGCGATATCTTCAGCAGTCATACCGCCTTCGATTGCTAAGCCCATTTCAGCGATCATATCAGATGCACCAGCACCTACGATTTGAGCACCAATTAATAAGCCATCTTCTTTACGAGCAACAAGCTTCACGAAACCTTCTGATTGGTTTAATGCAAGAGCACGACCATTTGCTGCGAATGGGAATTTCGCTGCAGTGTATTCAATACCCTCTGCTTTTGCTTGCTCTTCGTTGTAACCAACAGTTGCCATTTCTGGATCTGTGAAGCATACAGCAGGAACAGCTAAATAGTCAACAACTGATTTTTCACCAGCAATCGCTTCAGCAGCAACTTTACCTTCGTAAGAAGCTTTATGAGCAAGCTGAGGACCTGCAACGATATCACCGATTGCATAGATGTTTGGAATATTTGTACGACATTGTTTGTCAACATTGATAAGACCACGTTCACCGAATTCAATACCGATTTCAGCAAGGCCCATTTCATCTGTATTTGGACGACGACCTACAGTAACTAATACATAATCAGCTTCAACTTTTTTCTCTTCTCCGCCAACTTCATATGTTACAACTACGCCGTTTTCAGTTTCTTCAACGCCTTTTGCAGATGCGTTAACTTCCATTTCAACGCCTTTCTTTTTAAGGCCTTTTTTCACGATTTGAGTCATTTGTTTCTCAAAGCCAGCTAAAATATCTTTTCCGCCTTCGATGATTGTTACCTGTGAGCCAAGATTTGCATAAGCTGAACCTAACTCAGTACCAATATAGCCTCCACCGATTACAACTAATTTACCAGGAACTTCTTGTAGAGACAGTGCACCAGTAGAATTTAGTACGCGCTCAGAGAATTTGAATGTTGGAATTTCAACTGGACGAGAACCTGTTGCGATAATGACATTGTTAAATGTGTAAGTTTGAGCAGATTCACCATTGATGATACGCACTGAATGAGCGTCAACGAAATAAGCTTCACCTTGTACAATTTCAACTTTGTTACCTTTAAGTAAGCCTTCAACACCGCCAGTTAATTTTTTAACAACGCTGTCTTTAAATGCTTGTGCTTTTGAGAAGTCTAATTTCACATCAGAAGCGATGATTCCCATGTCATCTGAATGTTTAGCTTGCTCAAAACGGTGACCTACTGAAATTAATGCTTTTGATGGGATACAACCTACGTTTAAGCACACACCACCAAGTACATTTTTTTCAACGATTGTTACTTTTTGGCCAGTTTGAGCTGCGCGAATTGCTGCTACATATCCTCCAGGACCTGAACCAATGACAAGAGTATCTGTTTCGATTGGGAAATCTCCTACTACCATTTTTGTTACGCCTCCATTAATAATAATTCTGGCTCACTTAACAAACGCTTTAAGTGATTTAAAGCATTTTGCGCAGTGGCTCCATCGATCATACGATGATCAAAGCTCAATGATAATGCTAACACAGGTGCGGCTACAATTTCACCATTTTTTATTACAGGTTTTTCTGAAATTCGACCAATACCTAAAATTGCTACTTCAGGATGATTAATTACTGGTGTAAACCATTGACCTCCAGCAGAGCCAATGTTCGTAATCGACATGGAAGCACCTTTCATTTCATGCGGTGCAAGCTTGCCATCACGGGCTTTTGTCGCTAGTTCATTAATTTCATTTGATACTGCAAAAACAGATTTACGATCAGCATGCTTAATAACTGGTACTAGCAAGCCTTTTTCTGTATCTGCTGCAATACCGATATTGTAGTAATGCTTTTGAATAATTTCTTGTGTTGCATCATCTAATGAGCGATTAAATTCTGGGAATTCGCGTAAAGTTGAAATAAGCGCTTTGACAACGTAAGGTAAGTACGTTAATTTAACACCCTTCTCAGCAGCGATATCTTTGAATTTTTTACGATGTGCTACAAGTGCAGTTACATCGACTTCATCCATTAGTGTAACATGAGGAGCCGTTTGTTTCGAGTGAACCATTGCTTTTGCAATCGCTTTTCGAATGCCTGACATTTTCTCACGTGTTTCTGGAAACTCTCCTTCAAGAACTACTGGTGCAGTTGGAGCAGTTGTATCTTGCTGAACTGCTGTTTCTACAGATGCTGCTTCAGCTTCTACAGTGCCTCCACCTTTTAAGAAGCTTTCAATATCTTCTTTTAATATTCGACCGTTTTTGCCTGTCCCCTTAACTTCACGGATGTTTACATCGTTATCACGTGCAAATTTACGCACAGAAGGCATTGCAATCACACGTTTTGTGTCATCAACAACTGTCTCTGCTTTTTCTGGTGCTGTTTCTGCTTTTACCGGAGCCTTCTCCTCATTAACAGGAGCTTTCTCTACGTTCTGACCAGATTCAGCAGTTGCTTGAACTTGTGCTTCTGTTTTTGCTTCAGCATGATCATCACCTTTTAGCTTTAAGTCTTCATAGCCGGGTGCATCAAATCGGATTAAAACATCACCAACAACAGCAACTATACCTTCTCCTACTAAAACTTCCTCTACTGTTCCTTCAACTGGTGAAGGGATTTCAACTACTGCTTTATCATTTTGCACTTCGCAAAGAATATCATCTTCTTTTACTGTATCGCCAGCTTTGACAAACCATTTCACGATTTCGCCTTCGTGAATACCCTCGCCAATATCTGGTAATCTAAATTCAAATGCCATGTGTACCCATCCTTTCTAGTTCATTAGAATGTTAAAACTTTTTTCGCTGTTTCCATTACATCTTTATAGTTCGGTAACCAAACACCTTCAGCTTGTGGGAATGGGTACACAGTATCTGGTGCAGCCACACGAAGTACAGGTGCTTCTAAGCTTAAAATTGCGCGCTCTGTAATTTCTGCTACTACATTTGCAGCGATACCTGCTTGTTTTTGCGCTTCTTGTACAACGATTGCACGACCTGTTTTTTCAACAGATGCAATAATTGTTTCAATATCAATCGGTTGAATCGTACGTAAGTCTATAACTTCTACAGAGTGACCTTCTTTTTCAAGCTCTTCTGCAGCCTTTAAGCTTTCGTGTACCATTAAACCATAGGCAACAATCGTTAAATCCTTACCTTCGCGTTTTACATCCGCCTTGCCTAGTGGAATTTCATATGCTTCCTCAGGCACCTCTTCACGGAATGAACGGTATAGTTTTAAATGCTCTAAGAAAATTACTGGATTATCATTTCGAATAGATGATATCAGTAAGCCTTTAGCATCATATGGTGTAGATGGTACAACAACAGTTAACCCTGGTTGTGCTGTCATTAAACTCTCTAAACTATCTGAGTGCATTTCTGGTGTATGTACTCCACCGCCAAATGGAGAACGAATTGTTACTGGTGCATTATAGACACCGCCACTACGATAGCTCATACGCGCTAATTGACCACTAATTGAATCCATTACTTCATAAACAAAGCCAAAGAACTGGATTTCAGGAACAGGACGGAAACCTTGTAGAGAAAGACCAATAGCTAAGCCACCAATACCTGATTCTGCTAGAGGTGTATCAAATACTCGGTCCACACCAAATTCTTTCTGTAGGCCTTCAGTTGCGCGGAATACACCACCGTTGACACCTACATCTTCTCCGAATACAAGAACGTTTTCATCATTCTTTAATTCTGTACGAAGTGCATCTGTAATTGCTTGAATCATTGTCATTTGTGCCATAGGTTATTTCGACTCCTTCTCTTTGTAGATTTCATACTGTTCTTTTAAATTAGATGGCATTTCGCCTTTATACATATTTTCCATTAGTTCTGTTACTTTTTGTTTTGGAGCTGCATCAGCTTTTTTGATTGCTTCTTTTATTTCTTCTTTTGCACGCTCGATTACTGCCTCTTCTTTCTTCTCATCCCATAATCCTTTTGCTTCTAGGTATTTACGGAAGCGCACAAGCGGATCTTTTTGAGACCATTCATTATCTGTATCAGACGTGCGGTAGCGAGTTGGGTCATCTCCAGCCATTGTATGAGGACCATAGCGGTAACACATCGTTTCAATTAATGTTGGACCTTCACCATTAACTGCACGTTCACGCGCATCACGAGTCGCAACATATACTGCAAGCGCATCCATTCCATCTACCAAAATACTCGGTAAGCCGGCTGCTACACCTTTTTGTGCAATTGTTTTTGCAGCTGTTTGTAATTCACGAGGTGTAGAAATCGCATATTGGTTGTTTTGTACGATGAAGATTGCTGGTGATTTAAACGCACCCGCAAAGTTAATACCTTCATAGAAATCCCCTTGCGATGAACCACCATCACCTGTATAAGTTACAGCTACAGCCTTTTTACCACGTTTTTGAATACCAAGCGCTACACCTGCAGCTTGTATATATTGTGCACCGATAATGATTTGAGGTGCTAATACGTTTACACCTTCAGGAATTTGGTTCCCCATAAAATGACCACGCGAGAATAAAAACGCTTTATCTAAAGGTAAACCATGCCATACGATTTGTGGTACATCACGGTAACCTGGTAAAATCCAATCTTCTTTTTCTAATGCAAAGTGTGAAGCAAGTTGTGAAGCTTCTTGACCTGCAGTAGGAGCATAGAAACCTAATCGACCTTGACGGTTCAGTGAGATTGAGCGTTGGTCTAAAATACGTGTATAAACCATACGTGTCATTAGTTCAACTAATTCCTCATCTGATAATTTTGGATCTGCCTCTTCATTTATAATTTCGCCTTCTGTATTCAAAATTTGAAACATTTCAAACTTATCTTCGATTTCAGTTAGCGTTTGTTTTGCATCAAAAATATTATTGTTTTTCTTGCTCATTTGTCACATCTCCCTTTCAACTGTATTAAAATAAATCACTATTTAACTAGTACAACTTGTTCTTAGGACTCAGTATACTGAATAAAATACTGTCGGTCAATCATATATTACGCGTACAAACAAAGATTATTTCTAAAATAACAATTTAATAATGCTGTCTTATACTGTATCATTCGTTAATAATATCTGTATTACAACAACACATTAAATGTGCATAAACATTAGGTTTTCTTCCATGCATACCAATAGTAGAGTGCCCAGTTATAGATAATCTAATAGCTCTAGAAAAACTTTTTAAGTATAGTCAAATAAGATCTTTTTTCATGTGATTGTTTTCATGCGTGATGTATAATTATATACAAGGCACACAAAGTTGAAAGGAAGATTCACATATGATTTTAATGGATGATATTATACGCGAAGGTCATCCGACTTTGCGCACGAAAGCTGAGGAAGTTAAATTTCCGTTAACAGAAGAAGTGAAACAGCTTGCAGCAGATATGCTTCAATATTTAATCAACAGTCAAGATCCTGAAATGGCAGATAAATATGATTTACGCAGCGGCATTGGATTAGCTGCCAATCAAGTTAATAGTCTACATCGAATGTTCGCTTTGCATTTGCAAGATGACAATGGTGAACAGCTAAGCTTTACAGCAATCAACCCTAAAATTGTAAGCCACTCTGTAGAAAATACGTATCTTACTGCTGGCGAAGGCTGTCTATCTGTAGACCGCAATGTCCCTGGCTATGTCCCTCGCCATGCCCGTATTACAGTAAAGTTTAAAACAATCGATGGAGAAGAGAAAAAAATGCGTCTTAAAGGCTTACCTGCTATTGCCTTCCAGCATGAATTAGATCATCTAAATGGTATTATGTTTTACGACCGTATCAATGAGAAAAATCCATTTGAGGAAATTCCTGATTCAATTCCTTTTGAGCGTGACTAAAAATACATCAAGCACACAAACCTCTGCAGTTATTCCCTTTCTGCTGAGGTTTTTTATGTAACCTCTTTAATGAATCACACTTGACTTGTATCTATCATTTCCCTTTCCAAGCCATAAAAAAACCTTCTAATTGTATATCCACAATCAAAAGGCTCTTTCACGAAGGTTACATCATCACTGATTCATGTATTAAGCGATCATTAATAGCTTCAATTAATGCAGGTAACTCTTTCATAGTTTCAATAGTATAATGTGCACCAATTTCCTCAAAAATGCACTTTGTTTTCTCAATTTTTATTTGTTGTTCCTCCACAGATAAGGAGTTGAATTCCTCTTCTGAAAGACCCATCTCAGAACTTCCTATAATAACACCAACAGCCCAGACGCACGCATTCAATGCTTCCTTTATATCTGAGGTTGTATCACCAATCTTCACAACCTGCTTCGTTGATTTTGACCCTAACGCCTCCATATTTTTGAAAATCATATATGGATAAGGACGTCCTTTATCTCCAACTTGGGTAGGTGTTACTAGAAAATCAGGTTGATAGCCCTTAATTGCTGCATGTTGTGTTACTACTTCCATCATCGAATCTGTATAACCTGTTGTGGAGCCAATTCGAATACCTGCTTCTCTTAATTGCTGTACCGTTGCCGTCACATGCAGGATAGGATCTGTATATGTCGCTAAAGATTCCATTAGCTTCGACTCAAATTGTTGGTATAACGCTTGTACATTCTCTTCTGTAAAGGGTTGACCGTGAACTCGTTTCCATTCTTCCTGAATTCTCGGCATTTCTAGCATTGTACGAATATGATCAATTTTCAGCATACCCATTGGTTTACGAGCCTCTTCAAGCGTTACGGATACACCAGCATCTTCAAAAATCGTTAAAAAGACATTTACAGGGGCAAAGCAACCAAAATCAACTGCTGTTCCTGCCCAATCAAAAATAACTGTTTCAATTTTCATTGTTTTTCACCACCATATAATTTTCGATTACTTCACATAATGCAAGCATATCTTTTTCATGTATATCACCAATATTGCCTATACGGAATGTATCCACATCTGTCAGCTTTCCTGGATAGATGACAAAACCTGCTTTTTTCAATTCCTGATAAAAATGCTCAAAAGAAAATTCTTTATGAGGGAACAAAAATGTTGTAATAATTGGTGATTGTAGTTCTTCAGTAATATACGCTTCAAATCCAAGTGGTGACAAACGAGAGCGCAGTAATTGATTATTATCTGCATAACGTTTATAGCGGGCACTGATTCCGCCTTCTTCAATCAGCTCTTCTAATGCCTTCGCAAAAGCTACTACTACATGAGTAGGTGAAGTGAACCGCCACTTCCCGTCTTTTTTCATAGCCTCCCATTGATTGTATAAATCTAAAGCTACACTACGAGCCTGTCCTTTACATTTTTCTAATACCTCTGTTTTAGCAATAACAAAGCCAAATCCTGGAACGCCTTGAATACATTTATTGGCACTACTAATACAAAAATCAATATGCAAGCTTGATAAATCCATTGGCACACCGCCAAAGCTGCTCATTGCATCCACAATATACGTTTTGTTGAAAGCATGAACTACTTCTCCAATTTCTTTAATTGGGTTTAAAATACCAGTTGTCGTCTCACAATGTACCACAGCTACATGTGTAATACCTGCATCCTTTTCAAGTAAAGCTTGTACTTCTAATGATGACGGCTGTTCATCATAAGGAACACTATAGACAACATGCTGCAGCTTTAACACTTCGACCATTTCAACGATTCTTTCCCCATAAGCACCATTTGTTAAAATCAGCACCTTATCTTCCTCGCCTATAGCCGTTGTTAGAACAGACTCCACCACAAAACTTCCACTCCCCTGCATAAGCACCGCTGTGTAATCGGATTCATCAACTTGTGCTAAATCCAAGAGCTGCTTACGAATGACCTGTGTGACGTTTTTATAGTCATCATCCCATGTACAGCGATCTTTTAACATTTCCTGTTTAACCGTCTCAGTTGTTGTTAATGGTCCTGGTGTCAATAATTTATAGTTGCTCATCTTCTATAACTCCTTATTGTTGCGCTTCTTTAAAGAATGCTTGGTGTTTTTCTAATAAATCTACTGTCAAGGTTGTATCCCATTTTTTAAGGTGTGCTGGAATATGCTCAGCCTTTACTTGCTCCCCTTCATAAAGTGCCACAGGATATTGCTCTAATAAACCACTGCGTGCCTCTGTGGCAATTACTTTCGCTATTTCTTTGGCTAGTGCTTCATCTCCTTCTTTGTCTACTACAGCCACAGATTCTGTAAGAGTGAAGTTTCCTTCTGTCGGGTCAATATAATCGATTGGTAGTCCTTCATTTTTAGCATCAATAGCTTGAATTCGTAAGCCAAAGCCAGCCGCTACTTCACCTGTTTTCACCTTCTTAATCGGACCTGAGCCTGAGCTTTCGATATGAGGTCCAGCATTTTTAATTAAATCTGCTAAAACTTTTTTCCCTTCCTGCTCACCATATTCTTTGATAATGGCTTGTACTAGAAGCCAGCCTGTTGAAGAATCCATAATATTTGGGAATGACACTAAATCCTTATAGGCAGGAGCTGTCAAATCCTTAATTGTTTTTGGTACAGGTAGACCTTTTTGTTGTAAAACATCTGTATTGATAAAGATCGAACCGACATTTCCTAAAATCGGCAACGCATACGTTACACCACCATCAAGTGGCTTTAAATCTGAAGAGATATCCACAAACATCGATTTGGAAGTTTGTGCGCTCTCTATAAAATAAGAAGCCATTGTTACAACATCTGCTTCAATATCTGTTCCTTCAGCCATCATTTTTCCACCTAGCTCAGAAGTACCAAAGGATTGAATCAAATACTTTCCGTTATAGCCTTTGTCATCTAATGTAGATTCCATTACCTCAATTGCCTCATCATCAGCATTTGAATAAATAATCACTTGGTCTTTGGAATCTGCTTCTGCCCCTCCACATGCAGCTAAAACTACCGCCGCTGCACTAACTGTCCCTAGCATCATAAATGTTGATTTCTTCATTTTGATATCTCCTTCACTTTTTCTTTATGTGTTGTTATATAATCACAACCTAATTTCACAATGAGGTTTGTACATAAAATAAATATTGATAGTACAAAAATATCGGTATATTTTGCGAAATGCTGTAGCTCTTTTATCCGTGTCGATACAAGCATTGTCTTTGTGCTGACAAGGAATATAACGCCACTGACAGTAACCATTGCATTTAAAAAAAAGTAGCTAAACATTTGATAAATAGTTGGTCTAATGTTCGGTAATATGATACGTATAACTGTTTTTAACCAGGAATCCTTTAATAGCTCCGCTGTCACTTCCCAGGTAGGGTCCATCTTTTGCAATGAGTTTTTTGCCATTAAATAAGGTGTTGTAAAAAAGTGCACAATATTACACGCAATAATAATGAGGAATGTCCCTTTTATAGAACTTCCATTAAAGAAAAATAGGTATGAAAGACCAAGCACCATTCCTGGTACAGTGTTCGTAATCATAGAAGCAAAATCTAAGCTTTTTCTTCCTTTTAACGGTGTCCTTGCATTGAGAAGTGCCGACATAAAAGTAATGACTACACCTAAAATGGCTGTTAATACTGCCACGATTAATGAATTGACATATACCTTTGTTAAATCCTTCTCTGCCAATACATTTTGGACATGTTCTAACGTAAAGCTAAAGTCATAGGGATAGCCCTTTGTAAAAGGAACTATAAACATTGTTGAAAAAATGATAAATACTACTGCTACACAGACAATTGAATAAGCAGTAAACATCCCATCACGTAGACGGTGCTTTACAAGTTCACTTTGCCCAGCTTGTTTATATTGAAAATTAAAGCGCTCTAAAATCGTTAACATAACAACTCCAAGTACAGCAGGTACTAGCATTAACACGGAGATAACCGCTCCACGTTCAAAATGCACGATAGAACCTAACATAGCTTGATAGAGTTCAGTAGCAATCACTCGGTAGTTTCCACCGACTGATGCAGGAATTCCGAAATCTGTAAAGCTTAAAATAAATGTTAAAATAAAAGCTCCACCAATCGTCCCTAGCATTGGGCGAAATACAGTATGATAAAAGCGACGTAGTGAATGATCCCGCATTAACATTGAAACTAGCAAAAATCGTTTGTCTATATACTGCATGGAATTTTGCATTAAAATAAAAGCGACCGGCAATGTGTATAATACATAACCTATGACCAAGCCATTGTACCCATAAATTGTAAATAACGGTTGTCCAATTAATTTTGTAAGGATTCCTTGATTTCCAAATGAATAAATCAGCACAAAGCCATAGGTAATGGTCGGTAGCAGCATTGGCAACGTGATTCCTATTTGTACTAGCTTTTTCGTCTGGCGATGCATGGTCGTAAAATGAACCGCATAGGCCAATAAAAAAGCTAAAATGGTCGTGATTATCGATGCAGCAAAGGAAACTTTAAAGCTATTTAAGAAAGATTTACGGATATCTATATTTTGTAAAGCATCTAGATAATTTTGAATGGTAATAACGTTTCCAATTTTGAAGGACTGCCAAAACATATAAAGTAATGGCACAATTAAAAAGATTAGAAAAAATAATAGAATCGGCAGAAAAATTATTTTCATCATTTTATTCGTTTTAAGCATATGTTTCTCCAA
Source organism: Lysinibacillus sp. NPDC047702 (assembly GCF_050272555.1). Classification (NCBI taxonomy): domain Bacteria; kingdom Bacillati; phylum Bacillota; class Bacilli; order Caryophanales; family Bacillaceae; genus Lysinibacillus; species Lysinibacillus sp. NPDC047702. The sequence goes on from NZ_JBNNMG010000036.1 coordinate 20,368, forward strand.
ATAATTGATAGATGTTGTGTCGCTTAATATGAAGCTGTCTTAAGATAAAGTCCTCAATAAATTGATTGTTGGGTGCTGTTACGATTTCATGTGGTGTGCCAAATTGAGCAACTGTTCCTTCATTAATAATCAAAACTTTATCTGATAGAGTTAGTGCTTCTTCTGGATCATGTGTCACAATAATGGTCGTCAAATTAAATTCACGAGCGATCAATTTAATACGCTCCTTGATGGATTCCTTAATGACACCATCTAGAGCACTTAATGGCTCATCTAACAATAGAATTTTTGGCTGCATAACAAGTGTTCTTGCAATAGAGACACGTTGTTTTTGACCACCTGACAATTCATGAATCTTTTTATGTAAATGCGGTGTCAGCTCTAAAAAATCAATAAATTCTTGTACCTCCTCATTGGACATTTGTACGTTTTTATTTTTCAATCCATAGACAATATTGTCGTATGCATTTAAATGAGGAAATAACGCAAAATCCTGAAACACAATATTAAATCCTCTTTCTTGCATGGATTGCATCGATATATCTTGTCCATTGTAGATAAGTTGACCAGCTGTTTGCTCTGCAAGCCCTAAAATGATATTGAGCAAAGTAGTTTTACCGCAACCACTTGGCCCTAATAACGAAATGATTTCGCCTGATTCGATGGTTACATTGATATCTACTAAAACTTTTTTATTTTTATAGCTTTTTGAGATATTTTTTAGTTCTAACAAATTGTTCACCTCTCTCAGTTCTTAGCCTTAGTATAGTGACAATTTGTAAAGGAAAATGCGCTTTTGTGTAAATGTTGAGTAAATTCTGACCAACTGTTGACAAAGTTATGATCACTTTGAGTAAATATCTAGTAGAGGTGATGAAATGTTTATGATAGAAAGACAACAACATATTTTGCAGTTTATAAGGGAACGCAAGGTTGTAAAATTAGTAACTCTCACAAAAGAGTTTAACGTTTCGATGGAAACAATCCGTCGCGATATCCAACAGCTTGTCCATGAGAAGAAAATCGAGAAGTTTTATGGAGGTGTAAAATATATAGAACCAGTTGAGGGGGTCATCGATCAACGACTTCATGAACAGTTGCCAGAAAAAATCGCTATTGCAAAAGCCTGTGCATCCTTCGTACAGGACGGTGATTGTATTTTTATAGATAGTGGAACAACTACATACCAAATGACACCATTTCTATTAGAAAAAGAAAAATTGACAGTCATTACAAATTCACTACCTGTGGCATTTGAGCTGATTGGTTCTAAAGTAGAAGTAATTATTATTGGCGGGAAAATTCGACACTCTGAGAAGTCTGTAACATCTAACGATTTCCTTTTCCGTTTTGATCATCTTAATATTAATAAAGCCTTTATTTGCGCAAGCGGTGTTTCTATCGAAAAGGGTATTTCTGATTTTAATTTAGAGGAGGCCATCACGAGAAAACAAATTATTTCTATTTCTCAAACTGTTTTTGTGGCAACTGACTCCTCAAAATTTAATAAAGATGTAGCCATTCAAGTCTGTCCACTGCAAGAAATAGATACAATTATTACCGATAGTGCATTGTCTAAAGAAACTATCATGCATTTTACAAAAGAAGGTGTACAGTTAAAACTCGTTTAAACAGATAAATGAAATAAAACATCAAAAAGCAACTAGCTGAGGCTACTTCCACCAACTAGTTGCTTTTTGATTCTTCATTAAATAATAGCTAGCTTACGCATTATTTTTGCCAGTCCATCATGATCCACATGATCAGCTATATGTGTAGCAATTGCCTTTACTTTTTCGTGTCCATTTCCCATTGCCACACTTGTACCCACAGCCTGAAGCATTTCCGTATCATTAATTCCATCTCCAAAAGCTACAGCATCCTCAAATGTAATACCCATTCGCTCTAGTACTTTTTCAATACCCGCAGCCTTAGAGCCTCCACTTGGTAAAATATCACAAGAATAACGATGCCAACGGACAAACTGCACATTTGGAAATGTCTCACAGTATAAAGATTCATCTTTTTCTTCCATAAATATTAGTGTTTGATAGACATCATTCTGCATATAATAAGATGAGTCTAATTCTGGATATGGATACTTCAAAGTATTTAAAGATTCCGCCACCATATGATTATTACCAACAGACGCTATCATGCGTTTATCATCTAAAAATACTACTGGTTCGTTTCTTGTCTCACCAAAGGCAATAATTTTAGTGAGCTCGTCTTTATCAATACCATTTGTATAGACAACCTCACCTTTGTAAACAACATATTGTCCATTAAAGGTAACGTATGTATCAATTTCCAACTCCTCTAACAAAGATTCAATCATGAACGGTGCACGACCTGTCGCAATAGCAATTTCATAGCCACGACGACGTGCTTCAAACAGCGCTTGTTTAGCGGATGCTGGTAATATTTTTTTACTATTATAAAGGGTTCCATCTACGTCAAAAAACAAAATTTTTTTCATTTTATTATTCCTTTCCTTTCTATAGATACATAATTGTTTCAAGGTTCATAACTTTACATAGACAAAATTTTTTATTATAATAATCCTAAGGAGTGATGTGCCATGCTGAAGAAACTCAAGCGGAAATTGTTGAAGCAACTTCGCGGCATACTCGGAAAAAAATCAATTGCCTAACATTTGCCCTTCAATATTTGAAGGGCTTTTCTTTATTTTAGAGTAACTGCGTGATAATATAAAGGAAATGCATTTATTTGGCTATGTGCAACCACTGTCTCATTGCTTTTTATCAATAACGCCTTGGTATTTTTGTTGCTGTTTCTTTAGCATGTTGCTTTCATAGCAAGAAACTAAACATTCGAATTTTGAATTATAAGGCACAATTGATCAAAATTTGAGATATCTACCAGAGGCTTTAGCTTTTATCAGCTGTAACTACTTTGTTGATTGAAGCAATTTGTGCTCATTTGAAGCATTGAGATACAAGAACTTCAAACGCCTTATTTCTGGATTATAAATAATAGAAATTCGTTGTTTTTTCTTGTAGGACGTGTGTGGTATTAGTTAAAGGTGCAATAAAATTGTACGCAATAAAAGGAGAGCAAACTATGATTTACAAAGTTTATTATCAAGAAAATGCAAATGAAATTCCAGTTCGCGAAAACACTAAAAGTCTATACCTTGAAGCTGCTTCAGATCGTGAAGTACGTCAAAAGTTAAAAGACCGAGACTATAATATCGAGTTCATCCAACTGCTTGAAGGTAATTATTTAGCCTACGAACAAGCAAGTCCGAACTTCGTCTTGGAGGAAATTTAACAAACATGAAGTTTGTTAAAAATGACCAAGCAGCTGTTTTCGCACTCGGCGGACTGGGCGAAATCGGCAAAAACACTTATGGCGTTCAATTTCAAGATGAAATCATTTTGATTGATGCTGGCATAAAATTCCCAGAAGACGACTTACTCGGCATTGACTATGTTATTCCTGACTATACGTATTTAGTACGTAACGTTGACAAAATTAAAGGCTTATTTATTACACACGGGCATGAGGACCATATTGGTGGCATTCCCTACTTATTACGTCAAGTAAATATCCCTGTCTATGGGGGAAAGCTTGCACTTGGCCTATTACGTAATAAATTAGACGAACATGGCTTGCTGCGTACAACAAAGCTAATCGAAATTAAAGAAGATGACGTCATTAAGTTTAGAAAAACATCTGTTAGCTTCTTCAGAACAACTCATAGTATTCCCGATGCTTATGGTATTGTCGTAAAAACTCCACCAGGAAACATTGTGCATACTGGTGACTTCAAGTTTGATTTTACACCTGTAGGCGAACCAGCCAACCTAACGAAAATGGCAGAAATCGGACGTGACGGTGTACTTTGCTTACTTTCAGATAGTACAAATGCTGAAAAACCTAATTTCACAATGTCTGAACGTACAGTTGGAAAAAGTATAGATGAAATTTTCCGTAAGGTAGATAGTCGTATTATTTTTGCAACATTTGCTTCAAATATACATCGTTTACAACAGGCTACAGATGCTGCAATAAAATACGGACGAAAAATAGCCGTTTTTGGGCGTTCAATGGATAATGCTATTACAATTGGGCGTGAGCTCGGTTATATAAACGCACCAAAGGATACATTTATTGATGCCCAAAGCATTAATCGCCTCCCTGCTAATGAAGTTATGATTTTATGTACAGGCTCTCAGGGTGAGCCAATGGCAGCTCTATCACGTATTGCTAATGGTACGCATCGTCAAATTCAAATTCAACCTGGTGACACAGTTATCTTTTCATCTTCACCAGTACCTGGAAATACAGTAAGTGTCAACAAAATTATTAATTTACTGTTCCGTGCAGGTGCAGAGGTTATTCATGGTGCACTAAATAATATTCATACCTCTGGACACGGCTCCCAGGAAGAACAAAAACTGATGCTACGCTTGATGAAGCCTAAATTCTTTATGCCTATCCATGGTGAATTCCGTATGTTAAAAATGCATACACACCTAGCAGAAGATTGTGATGTTCCATTTGAAAATACATTCGTCATGGAAAATGGTGATGTCCTTGCATTAAGTGCCAATGAAGCTCATGTAGCAGGACGTATACCATCTGGCGACGTATACATTGATGGCAATGGTATTGGAGATATCGGTAATATCGTGCTACGTGATCGACGCATCCTTTCAGAAGAAGGTTTAGTCATTGTTGTTGTCAGTGTCGATATGGTAAATCAAAAAATTGTTTCCGGTCCAGACATTATTTCTAGAGGATTTGTTTATATGCGTGAATCAGGAACGATGATTAATGAAGCTCAAAAAATGCTAAATCGTCATCTTAACGATACAATTCAAAGCAAAACGCCTCAATGGACTGAGCTAAAAAATGAAATTACAGATGTCTTAGGACCTTATCTATTTGAAAAGACAAAACGTCGACCAATGATTTTACCAATTATTATGGAGGTTTAAACCTCTAGAAGAAGCTACGTAAAAATTTACGTAGCTTCTTTTTTTATTTTTAATTTTTTGAAACCTCCTTTTATCGTTTTACGTATATAGTAATAAAACATGATAAAGGAGCATTTTTATGCTAGATAAAATCCTTCATTCTTTACTAAATAGTAAATCTAAACACTCTTCATCTAGTAGCCGCCAAAAATACTCAAAACGTCACAATTATTATGGGCATAACCACTATAAACGGAGCAATCGAAAAAGCTCTCGTAGTTTCTTTAGTTCCATGAGTTTCTTTAGCAGCTAATGTGGTGGAAACGTTTATCAGAGAAAAGCTTCGATATAGCCGTTAAGCATTATCTTATGGAGCATCCTGATTACTGCTTTATCAAATTTCTTGGCTATGGCTCATATGGTCGAGCTTATTTAATCAAGGAAGTATCTTCAGAAAACTTTTTTGTTTTAAAATGCTTACGACCAAAGCATCGCCATCATCAAAAAACATTACGTAAATTTAATCAGGAAATTCACATACTAAAACATTTATCACTTCCATACGTTCCTTCGATAAGGGAAACAGACGCACTACAATCCATACCGTTAGAGGTGCTAAATAAAAAATAGAATTGTTCACAATCAAAGTGAACAATTCTATCCCTATATTTTGAAATATTTAGCAATTACATAGGCAACCCAATTGTACGCTGGTTCAACACGTATATTCTCAACCAAACCTTTTAGTATTGGCATACTATAAATTGGATTTTCTACTTGATCTTTTAAAAGCACCATTGATTCGCGTACAATGGATTCTTCCATATTAATTATATTTTGCTCAATTAGCTGTAATATGGTTTCCTTTGAAATTTCCTGTTCACAAGGCTTGGATACAAATTGAACAAGGTCCTCTGTTATAAAAGGAATCGTCGTGAAACGTGCAATAATATCTGTCTTTTCTGCTAGAGATTTCGCTAATTGATCTAAATCAAGAGGCATATTAGAAAAAATAAAGAGTTCTGCATAACTCTTCATAAATCCTTTTATGCAATACATAACATCATATTTTGTCTCTTGAAGTTTATCCTGATAGAGCTGCTCAAGCATATAGAGAATCGATTTAGACATTTCTGCTTCATAAGCCGTTATTTTATGAAAAAGTTCTTTTTTTGTCAAAAAGACCTTCTCATTAAAAAAGACACGTGCGGAAGCAGAATGCACTTTGAAGGCTTGGAAGATGCTTTTGTAAAATTCAACCAGCAAAGTATCCTTGTTGTAAGAGCCTCTGACTACCTGGTCAACATCTATAAGAAACTGTTGTAAGTAATAGTCTACCATTGAAAAAACAAGCTCATCTTTTGTTTTGAAGGATAAATAAAATGCTCCTTTTGAAATACCGCAGCGTTCTGTTATTTGCTGTACAGATGTAGCTTCGAAACCCTGTTCAGAAAACAATTCCAATGCTTTCTCCATTATTAATTGCTTTTTTAACATATTTTTTTCTCTCTCCTAATGCATTTCGTTGACAAATGACCGATTAGTCATTAGTATAAATAATTGAATTTAGATAGTCAATAAAGGGTAGGTGTGAAGGTGAAAGGTTTAGTTAATTTCGTATTGAAAAACAAATTGGCAGTATGGTTACTAACAATTATCATCACTGTCTCTGGTATTTATTCGGGAACAAGAATGAAAATGGAATCCATTCCTGATATTTCGATTCCATACTTAATTGTAATGGGCGTCTATCCTGGCGCAACTCCTGAGCAAGTCATGAATGAGCTTTCCATACCATTTGAAAAATCTATAGAAAGCTTAGAAGATGTCAAAGCCGTTTATTCAACATCCTCATCCAACGTATCACAAGTTCAAGTTGAATACGACTATGGAATTGATATGGATGAGAAAAAGCGCCAATTAGAATCTGCTTTAGATGATGTAAAGCTACCTGAGGGTGCTCAAAAGCCGACAATTATGGCCATTAGCATGAATATGATGCCTGTTGTTGCATTATCAGTTAGTAGCTCGAAGGAAGATATTGTTGAATTAACTTCAACAGTAGAAGACATTCTCCTTCCTAAAATTGAAAAAATTGACGGTGTGGCATCTGCAACAATTACTGGTCAGCACATTAACCAAATCTCATTTAAATATGATGATGAAAAAATGGCTGCACTTGGTTTAACAGAAGATACCGTCAAACAAATGATTCAAGCAAGTGACATGTCACTTTCACTTGGTTTATATCAATTTACTGTTGGTGAACAAGCTGTTTCCGTTGACGGTAAAGTAAAATCTGTAGATGAATTAAAAGATTTATTAATTCCAGTCACACCTTCAGCAACAAATCCTTCTCCATTTGTTCGCTTAGGCGATATTGCAAAGATTGAGGTTGAGGGTAAAGTACAATCTGTATCACGTACAAATGGTAAAGATGCAATTGCCATTCAAATTGTGAAAGGTCAAGATGCAAATACGGTGACAGTCGTAAACGCAGTAAAAGACCTAATTAAGGATGAAGAAAAATTAATTGACGGCTTAAAGGTCGATATCTCGTTAGACCAAGGTGCTCCAATTGAAGATTCAGTCTTTACAATGATTGAAAAGGCCGTATTTGGTGGCGCAATTGCTGTTTTAATTATTTTACTATTCTTACGAGATTTCAAATCAACGATTATTTCAATTATCTCTATTCCAGTTTCTATCTTTATGGCATTGCTATTATTAAACTGGATGGATATAACATTAAATATTATGACTCTCGGTGCGATTACCGTAGCCATTGGTCGTGTTATTGATGACTCCATTGTAGTAGTTGAAAATATTTATCGACGTATTCATTTAAAAGAAGAAAAAGTAACAGGTCGTGCTCTAATTCGTGAAGCGACTATCGAAATGTTCAAACCAATTCTTTCTTCAACCTTGGTAACTGTAGCAGTATTTGCTCCACTTATATTTGTAGGCGGTATGGTTGGTGAATTATTCATGCCGTTTGCATTAACAATGTCATTTGCCTTAGGGGCTTCATTATTAGTAGCAATTACCATTGTTCCAGCTTTATCGCACTTCTTGTTCCGTAAAAAACTGTATGGTGAGAAAAAAGAAAGTCAACATAAGGAAGTTGGTAAACTAGCGACTTGGTATAGAGGTGTGCTTGAAAAAGCATTAAACCATAAAATTATCACTTCTGTAATTGCGATTATACTGCTAGTCGGTTCACTTGCTTTAACACCATTGATTGGCTTTAGCTTCATGGGTTCACAGGAAGAAAAGGTCATGTACTTAACTTACACACCTGGAACTGGCGAACTAATGGATGAAACGGAAGACAATGTCGCTAAAGTAGAAAAAGAATTAATGAAACGCAAAGATATTGATATATTACAAGTCTCTATCAATGATTCGCAAAATGTTGATCCATCTGCTATGATGATGGGCGGCGGTGCAGGCGGTGCATTAATGTACCTGATCTTTGATAAAGATATGGAGGACTTCCCTAAAGCTCGTGAAGAAGTCGAAAACTATGTATTTAACATCGGTCAATCTGGGGAATGGAAATCTCAAAACTTCTCTTCTATGTCGATGTCTTCAAACGAAGTTAGCTATACGCTGTATAGTGAAGATTTAGATAAGCTTCGAGATGCAGTGAAACAAGTAGAAGGTGCACTAAAAGACGTAGATGGCTTAGAGGACATTAAGTCTGACAACGAAGACCCATATGTTGAGCATGTTTTAAAAGTAGAACAGAAAAATGTTCTACAATACGGTTTAACTACAGCTCAAATCGTCATGGCATTGAGCAACAATACTTCTAAAGAAGTTTTAACATCCGTAAGATATGATGGTGAAGATATTGATGTTATTGTACAACGTGACGCAAAAGCAGCAGCTCTATCCATCGATGATGTATTGGCTACTGAGGTTAAAACTGCATTAGGTACAACTATGACTATCGGTGAACTAGTAGACGTAGAGAAAGGCACTACGCTTAACTCATTATCTCGCTCAAAAGGTGAATATTTCGCAACAGTTACTGGTACGGTTATCGACGAAGATATCTCAAAAGCTACTTCAGCCGCAGATAAAAAAATCGATAAATTAGATTTACCTAAAGGCGTAACAACTGGCGTATCAGGTGTAGCTGCAGATATGCAAGAAACATTTACAAAGCTTGGTATTGCTATGTTAGCTGCCATTGCTATCGTTTACTTCATCTTAGTAGTAACATTCGGTGAAGGTTTAGCTCCATTTGCTATTCTGTTCTCACTTCCATTTGCTGTAATTGGCGCATTTGTTGGTTTATTTGTAACAGGTCAAACAATTTCTGTTTCGGTTATGATGGGCTTATTAATGCTCATTGGTATCGTCGTTACAAATGCCATTGTATTAGTAGACCGAATTATTCACATGGAACGTGACGGACTTGTTATGCGTGAGGCGATCTTAGAGGCAGGGGCAACACGTTTGCGTCCAATTCTGATGACAGCCATTGCAACAATTGGCGCTATGCTTCCAATGGCATTCGGTACTGGTGGTAGTGGTCTTATTTCGAAAGACCTAGCGATTACCGTAATTGGTGGTTTATTATCTTCAACATTATTAACATTGGTTGTTGTTCCAATTGTGTATGAAATGTTATCAAAAATGTTAAAGAAAAACCGAAAAGATATTGAAGAAAATTAATAAAGTGAAACTTCAATCAGTGGGGATTTTCCTCATCCTCACTGATTATTAGTTGAACCAATCGGGCTTTTACGGGCAGTTTATCTCCCACTTATATTTTTGTTTCACTTAAATCTTTGTCTTACAGCCCGTTTATGCGGGATAAAAAACAGCCACTCATGCGTCATCGCACGTGAATGGCTGTTTTGTTAATCTTTAGCTATTTATTGATCTTCTTTTACCACAAAAACTTCCTTGCTTTCCACACCTGTAGCAGATACAGCCGTAATACCGTATGTGTAGCTACGCTTAGCAAGAGCTGTCTTGTCCATAAATTCAGTGATGCCATTCTTATTATAAACAACATCCACTATATTTTGAGGCTCATTATAAGAGCCTTCTTTGTTCCCTGCAAAACGATAAATGATATACTTGCGTGGTTGTGTTTCATTCTCGTCTATAATTTTAATCTTGCGACCATCTGCTTCCTTTGTCACTTGTACAATAGTCGGCTCACTTGGCACTGTGTCATCATTCCAAGGTGTATCTGGTGTCAGTGCTGTGTAATTATATAGTTGCTGATTAACAATCGTTGCATAGCCCAGTTTATTGTTTTGAATACTTCTTAAGGAGAAATGCATTTGCCCCTTGGCTGCTACCTGCTCTGAACGATTCGCCATAATTTGGCTAGGAAGCTCCATCTTATTTTTCCATGCCCCATCACTGTCATTCCCTACCTTATAGTCGGCAAGTCCAATATACAACTGAACAGGATGTGTCTGTGCATAGGTTTGTACCTCATGGCTCCACCAATCCAGTAGCGTACCATATTTGGCAACAGCTAATGTTCTTGACCAATAAATTTGTGGTGTAATGTAATCAATCGTGCCATTTTGAATCCATGTTCTGACATCTGCATATAAATCATCGTAATTATTGACACCAGCTCTCGTATCGCTTCCTGTTTTATCCAATGATTTATTGCGCCATACGCCAAATGGTGAAATACCATATTGAACATATGGCTTTGTTTCTTTAATGGCTGTGTAAAGATTTTCTACAAGCTGGTTAACATTATCTCGTCGCCAATCTTCCACATTTTTAAAGGAAGCACCATATTTTTTGTAAGCTGCTTGATCTGGAAAGGCTTCCTTGGCAATTTTATATGGATAAAAGTAATCATCCATATGGACAGCATCAATATCATAATTGGCAACTAGCTCTTTTACTGTTTCAACTAAATAGTTTTGCACTTCTGGTAAACCAGGATTTAAATAATATTGCTTGCCATATTGGACAACCCAGTTTGGATTTGTTCTTGCCACATTATTGGCAGAAAGGTCTGTTAGTTTTTGTCCCGGCATAGTTACACGATAAGGATTCATCCATGCATGCAGCTCCATACCTCGTTTATGTGCCTCCTCTACAATAATCGCAAGAGGATCGTAATCAGGATTTGTGCCTTGCTTTTTCCCTGTTATGTAGGACGACCATGGTGCTAGCTTAGACGCATACATTGCATCATTTGTTGGTCTTACTTGATAAATAACAGTATTCAATTTATTGGCTTTCAATTGATCCAATGTTTGGCGTGTCCAAGTCGTGTATTGCTCCTTAGTCATGCCTGCTTTCATATCAATATTTTGAACCGTTGAAATCCAGACAGCCCGCATTTCCCTTTTCGGCTGTGTCGTGCTTGCCATCGCTTTCTTTGTAGGGATTGTCGATAGGCATAACATAAAAATCATCGCGACTAAAGTGATAAGTTTCCATTTACTATTTTTCTTTCTCATATTTCCTCCATTTACTATTTTTCTATTTTAGTATATGATAAGTGCTCGCTATATGCACGTCTCCAAAGCTGCTTCACCCAATGATTGAAATGCGGTAGTGAATAATCCCCTTTAGCATGAATAAACAATCAATTTATTTACCTAGTAATATTGTCTATTGAATACATTTAGTACTAATACTTTTTCTTTCCGTTTTTAGATATATATTCTAAAAAAGTAGGATTATTATAGACCATCTCTCGTTGACCTTCATTTATTATTTTATCAAACACTCTAGTTAATTCCAACCAAAATATGTATATATTAAAATGCGAAAAACTGCCGAAAAAGCAGTAAATACTTGCTTTCTCGGCAGTTTTTTATTTGTCCATTATTCCCATCGCTCGATACATAAAAGCTACAAATTGAGCACGTGTGATGGATTCATCTGGTCTGAAATTCCCATTGTCTCCAAGTGCAATGCCGTGGTCTGCTAATATTGCAATATAGCTGTTTGCCCAATGTGTGGACGGCACATCTTTGAATGTACTTGTCGCATCTGATGTTAGGTTAAATACTTGCACAAGTACTTTTGCCATTTGTGCACGTGTGATATTGGTATCTGGCATAAACTGTCCATCCGTACCATCAAAAATACCTGCTTGATAGACTTTCATAATCGCATCATAATATAAATGGCTTGTTGGAACGTCACTAAAAGTCAGTGTGTTACGTGTTGGTATCAAAGCAAATGCGCGTGTAAACAATACTGCTACATGTTGGCGTTGAATCGGGTCATTTGGCTTAAATGTGCCATCTGGATAACCCTTGATTATACAACGCCCTGCGATTTCTTCAATCATCTCTCTTGCCCAAGATGTAGCGATATCTGTAAATTGAATCGAACATGCAGATGGTATTGGTGGTGCTGGCACAGGCTCGGTTATGTTTTCCGAATTTCTCTCCGGCTCAGTCGTATCTTCTACATTTTTAATCCACTTTGCATACAATGTGATATTTTCTCTGACAACATCCGTCGTAAAATCCCATTTATTTATAAAAGCTGCTTCCTTATACCAGCCGCCAAATACATAGCCTTCCTTCGTTGGTGTTGGTGGCTCTGCTACTTTGTTGTTATAGTCCTGCTTTTGAACGACTATCCCCATTCCTCCATTTACATTAAACGTTATATTATACGTATACTGTGTTTCTTCAATAGATGATTGTGATGATGATGGTGGTGGCTGAGAAGAATTCTTACTCCACTTTGCATACAGTGTCGTATTTGCCATCACTTTATCATTCGCAAAATCCCACTTTGTCTTGAAGTCCGCTTCTTTGTACCAACCAGCAAATATATGTCCTTCTTTTGTTGGCGATGTAGGCTCTGTTATTTTCTGTTGGTACGCAATAGCTTGATTCGCTACGGCTTTACCTCCGTCTGCATCAAAGGCTACTGTATATTCATTTAGTGTCCATTTTGCATATAGCATTGTATCTGTCGTTATTTCATCATTGTCAAAATCAAAATTTGTCTGGAAATTTTCATCTTTGTACCACCCCGAAAATGTATGCCCTGCCTTTGTTGGTGGTGCTGGCTCTGTTGCTTTTTGTTGATGTGCTATAGTTTGTTCTGCTACGGTTGTACCTCCATTTGCATCAAAGGCTACTGTATATTCATTTGGTGTCCATTTTGCATATAGCATTGTATCTACTGTTATTTCTTCATTGTCAAATTTCCACTTTGTCTGGAAATCTTCTTCCTTGTACCAACCCGCAAATATATGCCCTGTTTTTGTTGGCGGTGCTGGCTCTGTTACTTTTTGTTGGTGCACTATAGTTTGATCCGCTACGGTTGTACCGCCATTTGCATCAAAGGCTACTGTATATTCATTTGGTGTCCATTTTGCATATAGCGTTGTATCTGCCGTTACTTCATCATTGTCAAAATCCCATAAGTTATTACTAGCTGTATCCGCTTCTTTATGCCAGCCAACAAAGCTATTTCCCGTCTTTGTTGGAGGTAGAGGTACTGTTAACTTTCCATTAGGCACAATATTCTGCTTGTCTATCACTGTTCCGCCATCTGTGTTAAATGTAATTTTATAGGAATACTTCGCATAAATCGTCATTTCGTGGGGAACTGTATTATCCCAAGATATGATGAAATCTTGATCTATAAACCAGCCAAGGTAGTTAATAGAGCCCTGTTTCTGATAATCAAAAGCGCCAAACGCTATAGAGGGTACTATACCTTCAAATTCTACTTTGCTTAACTGATTATTAAAAAATGCATTGTTTCCAATTGATGTCACACTGCTAGGAATCGTTACATTATTTAACTGATTGTGCTGAAATGCTGAATTTCCAATTGACTTCAAATTACTTGGAATCGTTACATTTGTTAACTGATTGTACTGAAATGCTAATTTTCCAATTGACATCACATTGCTAGGAATTGTTACATTGCTTAATTGATTGTATTGAAATGCTGAATTTCCAATGGATGTCACGCTACTGGGAATCACTACATTGCTTAATTCATTCTTCTGAAATGTCTCTTCTCTAATCACCTTCACACCATCTGGAATTACAACACTCGCTAACTTGTTATCACGAAATGCTCCTTCTCCAATAGAATTCACGCTATTTGCAATATCCACATGGACTAACTCGTTATCAGCAAATGCATACGGTCCAATTGAAGTCACACTGTTAGGTATATCAACGCTTGTTAATTTATTAGCACCAAATGCAATGTCTCCGATCGTTATCACAGTATTTGGGATTGTCACACTTGCTAATTCTCTATTCCTAAATGCATTTTGTCCAATCGCTGTCACTGTTTTCCCACCCAATATTTTCGGGATGACAATATCCTCGGGAGCTGTACCTATATAACCTGTAATTGTTACACTCACACTATCAGGATTGTGAGTATAGGTAAATGGTGTCCACTCCGCGTAAATTGCCATTGACTGAGAGACAGTTCGATCCCAAGGTTCGGTAAAATCCTGATCTGTAAACCAACCAAGGAAGTCAATAGCTCCCGCTTGGTTGATGAAAGAGTTTACATCAATGGATGACACTGCCCCCTCAAATGTCACTTTTGTTAATTTATTCAAAGTAAACGCACCAATTTCAATTGAGGTTACACTATCGGGAATAGTCAAATTTGTTAAATAATTGGATTGAAATGCGTACATTTTAATTGAAGTTACACTGTTAGGGATATCCACACTTGTTAATTTATTATTAGTAAATGCTGTGTGCCCAATTGTCTCCACACCATATGGAATATCTACACTCTCTAACTCGTTGTCAGCAAATGCTGATGTTCCGATTAACGTTACACTACTTGGAATTTTCACATCCGTTAACTTGTTCTTAGAAAATGCATTATTGCCAATTTCCTTCACACCATTTGGGATTGTCACACTTGTTAACCCTTTCTGATAAAATGCTGCAGTCTCAATGGCAAAGGTTTCAGCCCCAATCACCGTCACAGACTTGCCACCTAACGTATCTGGAATATCAACATGCCCTCCTGCACCTGTATAACCTGTAATCGTCACCGTATTATCACCATTATCCTCATAACGAAAATAACCATCCGTTTGAGTCACAGCTTGAGCAGGTAGACTACTAAATGGTGATAAGAGTAAAAAAACTATCATTAGTAATAAACTACTTTTCCTCAAAAAAACACTCCTTTCTTAGAAATAGTTTTTTGGCGATATTATGCTATTTACTTTTATTTCTCTGTGAGAGCTATTACCATAGTCAAATCATCGCTTCAAAAAAAGGCTCATATGCCAATGAAAGAAAAATGAAAGAATCTAAAAAAGGCTAGGTACTCAACGTTATTGGAGTACCTAGCTCGAATATTTTCTATAAAGCATCTGCATGGCTATTGATGGTTGAAGATTAAACTCTTGCTGCATAATCTGTACATATTGTTGATAGTGATTGTGAAGGGCATACAAATCCCCCATTACTCCGTATATATTGAGCAAAAGCTGATTCGCCTCTTCGTCAAATACATCACGTTTCAGTGCTCTTTTAACTACTTCCAGAGCTTCTGACTGGCGTTCACAGGCCAATAGCCAGTCAGCAAGACGCTTAGCAAAAGAGGCGTACATTAAGGTTATACTCTCCTGTTCTAAGGCTGCCCATGAAAAAGACTGCCCCTCAAATAACTCACCCACAACTTGTTTCTCTAGCTCTACTGCAACAGGCTCATTATCATTGTTTATTTGAGTGAGCAGCCCTACACCTTGCTCAAATTGAATAAAATCCACATCCACATTACTTAGCTCTAGACGATATTTTTCCTGTCCTGAAATCATATTCTCCTTAAAGCCGTGTGTACTTAATGCTTTTCTAAGTTGATAAACTGCCGTATTCAAATAGATTTCAGCATTTTTCAAAGGCATATCTGGAAATATATCATCTATTACTTTCATTTTTCCAACACTTCTACCTCTATTTACGAGTAAATAGACAAAAAGCTCCTTACTTTTTTTGGATCTCCATTTCACTTCTCCCTGCTGAGTACTGCTAACTTCAAGACATCCGAAGGTTTGAACTTTGAGACGATTTAGTACCGGACTATTGACAGTAGAAGAACTGTGGCGTCTGTTAAATGCTCTCGTTATTGTTTGAGCCAATCTGCTTTTCGAAATGGGCTTCATCATATAATCCAGCGGATAAACATCATAGGCTTGTATCGCATAATCTGCGTGTGAAGTAGTAAAGACAATATCTAAATCCGTGTTAGCTGATCGCAAGTTACGAGCTAATTCTATGCCATTCTTATCTGCTATCTCAATATCCAAAAATGCAAGATCCACATCATGCTTACAAAGAAAGGTAAATGCCTCTTCCATTTGTTGAAAACTACCAACAAGTTCGATACCTTCTATGCTAGATAACATGCGCTTCATAGTTAGCAACATAATAGGCTCATCATCTACAATAAGAACCTTCACCGCTCTCTCCACCTCTCAAAGTAAAGTAAAATACACTTCCTTGCCCTACTACACTTTCTACCCACATGCTCTCTCCACTTAGCTGCACAAACTGCTTACTGACTAGCAAGCCAAGACCTGCCCCTTTTTCGCCTGCTGTACCCATTGACGAATACATCTGATTTTCATTAAATAGTCGTTCTATCTGCTCATTATCCATTCCAACGCCATTATCCCGAACAGATACAATCACCATTTCCCCAGAGTATTGAGCACCAACTTGTATAGTACCTCCTACTTGAGTAAACTTGATCGCATTAGACAATAAATTTCGAATAACGAGTAACACTACTTCTCGATCAGCACATACATAAGTATCCTTTACAATATTATTTGTTATATGTAAGCTCTTCACTCCGCTATGAATGGCTAATAACTGATGGCAATCTTCCACAATCTCTGATAGCTCCAATAATTGCGGGTATAACACAACGTCTTCTCGTTGACTGCGGAACCATTCTAGTAAATTGTTCGACATTCCAAGTGTATGCCGGATTTGCTCTCCAAGTTTTATGATAATTTCCTGATGTTCTGCGCCGAAACTGCCAAGGTCTTCCTCTAGCAGCTCTATTAACTGATATTGCATGGCTAACGGGCTACGTATATCATGTGATACCACGGTAAAAAGCTGGTCTTTGAGCTTATTAAGATGCGCGATTTTTTCCAAATGTCCCTGTTGCTCCGTGATATCAATGATCAGCGAGACACTACCTTGTCCTTGTTCACCTAGTGTACGTAATGGATAAACATTCACTCGGTATATTTTCTTTTCTTTATTCAGCCAAACATTGATATCTACACTACCTTGCTGTAGTGACTGCGATAAGCTATACCATTCTGGCCATTGTTTTAATAGTTGTGAAATCGGTTTATCGTAAAAAACGGAATAACCTAATTGTGCAAAAAACTGAACAGCCTTTTGATTTCCCTCAATAATTTTTCCAGAGGCATTCATAATGACAATGCATTCTGGGAAGCTATCAAACACAATATTTTTAGCAATAGGAATGATAGAAAAAAATTTGGTTCTTAAAATAATTAAAATAATAATCATACCTGTCATAGCACAAAAAACCGACAATGTTCCTAACCATGTCGACCATTGGGGTTGAGAAAATCGAATAATCTCAAAAATCAATGGGAGTGAGCACAACAGCAAAACCACTATTCCTGGTCTACGAAAATCATTACGAATCAACCATACATATCTAAATAGTAAATAGATACATACAGCTAGACTACTATAGCAAAAAATGTTAAAAACATTAGCATAAATAGTCCGAATCCTCATTAACCGACCATCGACTAACTCATTCGTATAGTAAACAATATGCAAATACGAATCGAACCATATTAACAATATCCAGATGATAAATATCGAAAAAAGTGGAATTTCCCATTGAATTTTTTTCACTTTCTGATGACTTATTAATCTGTAGACAAACAATATAAAAAACGGTACCATCATACAAAGTGATGTCTGTTGTATATTACGAAAAATAATCATTTCTGTTAATAAATAACTACTTTTTTCCAAAATGACACTACTGGCGAAAATTATTCGGCATACAACCAAGCCTATAAGATAAATAACCCCACGCACTTTCCTAAATCGATATAAGGTAAACAAAATAATCCCCATCATAATGATCGAAATCATCATTAAAATAAGTTCAATGCTAAAAATCATGAAGGAACCTCTCCTAAACTACTTTACCAAGAATGAATTCTATTAAATCAATTACGCTCCAACGTAATTGGCTCGTTCGAAAAGCTTCTATTCAAAATCCGTGAATTAGCCAGGGACTTAATCTTGATTCAGTAGGCATAGATAAAAAACCGCATTCACCACGTCTCTAAAGAGGTGAAAGTATTCTGTACCTTGCTGAATCAAAATAAAAGCATTAATTCACGTATTATTACTTTTTTATTCCAAGTTTATCAAATCGATATTACCCTTGCCATCTTTTTCTAAGTTTCTTCCCTTGCCCCATACAGCTTATATAGAAAAAAGAATTCTAGTAACTTCTTCAATTAAACAACAATTCCACTTTACTAACTAAATATGTATCACTTTGTCTCGCTATATTTTTTTCATCTTCTAAGACAATTTCAAGTCGTAAGAACTATTTTTTTATTGGATATATGGTAAATAATTGGACGGAATTTCATTTTATTTAATTACTTGCATGGTATTGCTAATGAAAGTATGCTATGGTATGATTTCCTTAACTTTTAAGAAATGGAGGTATTTCTAACGATGGCACAACGTTCCCAAAATTTGAACCGTTAATTAAATACGTTCAAAACTTTGCCTGCTGTGCAGAGTAAATGGGATTGGTCTGCCTTTTAGGAATATCTTTATTTTACGTTTATGTAAAAAAGAGGGCCTTTTTGACCCTCTTTTTTTGTTGTCTATAAATAGTGACTTGAACACCTATTGGCATCTGTTCTACATGGATATTGAATGGTCTTAATGTCCTTCAAGACACATGTAAGATTTCTTGCCCCTCAAATTAAGGCTGTTCATCATATATTCACACACTTCCCACTTACACTTAGCACAGGCAAAAACCTGTGTTTTTTTATCTTCACTTATTAAAAACACATACTTTGCAAGAAATTTATGAAGAAAGGAACTAATTTTTATGACACATTCAGATGTACAATCAATGGAACATTGGAAAAGGAATATTACCCTATTTTTAAGCAGTCAAACCATTTCACTTTTTGGTTCATCTCTCGTACAGTATGCCATTACTTGGTATATTACATTAACTACACAATCAGGTATGATGATGACGATTTCGATTATTTGTGGCTTCTTACCTACATTCTTCCTCTCACCTATTGCTGGTGTTTGGGCTGACCGTTACAATCGAAAATGGTTAATTATTTTAGCAGATGGCATGATCGCTCTTTCTACTCTTATTTTAGCAATTCTATTTTTAATGGGGCATGATTCACTATGGCTGCTCTTTGTTATTTCTGCCATTCGTGCTATTGGTGCAGGAATTCAAACACCAGCAGTAGGCGCCATACTGCCACAAATTGTCCCAGAAGATAAATTGATGAAGATTAACGGCACAAACAGCAGTATTCAAGCTTTTGTGATGATTATCTCTCCTATGGCTAGCGGGGCATTATTAACAAAAGCTTCGATAGAGTCTATTTTCTTTATTGACGTCATCACCGCTGCAATTGCTATTAGTACATTGCTTGTATTTTTACACATCCCAGCGCATACAAAGGCAGCTCAACAACAAACGACTGGCTATTTTGATGATATGAAAAAAGGCTTTAAATATATTAAAAACCACGACTTCCTAAAAAGCTTATTCATGTTCTTTGCATTTTTCATGATTTTAGCTGCACCTGCAGCATTTTTAACGCCTCTTCAAGTAACACGCAGCTTCGGCAATGATGTCTGGCGTTTAACAGCTATCGAAATTACCTTCGCGGTTGGTATGCTCATTGGTGGCATCTTTATGGTCTCATGGGGTGGTTTTAAAAATAAAGTACACACAATGACATTTGCAACTCTTTTGTTTGGTGTCTGTACCTTTGTTCTCGGTATTATTCCAGAGTTTTGGCTGTATCTAGTCTTTATGGGGATAACAGGCATGGCAATGCCTATCTTTAATACGCCCGCTACTGTTTTACTTCAAGAAAAAGTTGAAGGAGATTTTTTAGGAAGAGTATTCGGCGTACTTGGGATGATTTCTACCTCTATGATGCCATTAGGAATGCTTATCTTTGGTCCTATTGCTGATATATTCGCGATTGAATGGTTACTCATCGGTACAGGAATATTATTATTTATCCAAGGATTTTTCCTTCTTGGCAGTAAAGTTTTAATAGTAGCCGGCAAACCCACTTCCAAGCATAAGGATGTTTAACTATAGAATATTCAGCCACAGCTAAACGCCATCCATAAAAGAACAGGCTATGCTTCTTGTTTGATGTTAAGGCTATCTCTTTTTAACCAAAAATGAATAAAAAGTGAAAGGCAGAAACGTTGTTAAATCAACATTTCTGCCTTTTCAATTTCATGTGATTTTACTCCAAATGGGACCTATAAGACTGCCTCTTTTTGTCTATAACCATTTCTCGATACAATAAATTTTTTGTGCAGTAGCATCTAATCTTACTTTTTTCCCAATGGCAATTGGATGCATTGGATGTGTATGACAAATATCAACCTCCGCTAGAATAGGGATATTCGTTCCATCCAGTTGCTCAAGTAGTATCTCATATGGTTTGCGCATAGTTCCTAAATCATCGTAACATTCATGCTTACCTAAATTAATGCCACTTATTTGAAAACGGGAATATGCATTGACAGATGCAGGTGCTGAAGGTGAAAAAATACCGATATTAATAGGGCTGGTGTTATTTACTAAATTCATATCGTCTCTCTTTTTCATTTTATGGTTTAAAGTGCGTACTATTTTCTCTTATTCCCAATTAACAATGTGATTTGTGCCATGGTAAATGGTAATGAGGATTTCTTTCTATACGCAACATACTTTGGTACCCAAAAATCTGCATACTTTAATTTGAAGTTTTTTAATCCTTTAAAATGATAGAAGTGCTGTCCATGTAAAAATATTTGTGCAGCTATTTTCTCACTTAAAAAAGAATATCTGGACTGTCCGACATTTGATAAAGGCGACATTCCCATATTAAAGACACGATAGCCCTCTGCTTTTGCCCATTCAAATAATGATAAAAAAATGAAATCCATTGTCCCAGATGGTGATCCCGGCTTAAAACGCATAAGATCTACTGAAACTCTTTCGCCATTATCATACATTGGCATGATACTAGCAAAGCCAAACGTACCTTCTGCTCCGCGTAAAACCGCAATGTTAGAGGTGCTTAAATAGTGTTCATCAAAAAAACCAAGCGAAAAACCTTTCTCCGCTCTCCCCTGCAACCATTTTGTTGATACCTTTTGCAAATCTTTCATGACTTCCTGAGAATATGGCGGGCTTAGTATTTCCACTATATAATTTTCTCGTTCAAATTTATTTTTTATCGCTCGACTTCCCTTCATTTCTTTACCTGTGAATGTAAATTCCTCCAAGTCTACAAAGGCTTCCTCACCGAGCTTAAAAAAGCTATAGCCATACTCATGTAAAGCAGAAAAAATCTTATTGTTAATTTCATAAAAAACTGGTGTATAACCGTGTTTATCAGCCAATTCCAAAAACTCCTGGATAGCATATAAAAAATCAGATTCATTTCCTACTGGGTCTCCAAGGACTATAATCTTATCCGCATAGATTTGATAGGAGAATAAAACCGTACCTTTTTTATTCCAATGTACAAATTTATCATGCAAAAAAATTAAATGTGAATACTCGGTCCCTTTGTAGGTCATCAAATGATTTCTGATGGCACCCTCTTGCTCTTTAGACAAAAGCCTTATCATTTTCTTAGGTGCTCGGATAAAATAACCTATATAAAAAATAACAATGGCGATAAGAATGCCGATAATAGCACTATAAAAAAGGTCTTGATAATCGGTTATAATATAATCCTGAAGGGCACTAGGAAAATGAATTTTGGCAGAAGGTAAGTTTACATAACCAATCAACACATACATTGCTGTAATGATTGTCACTATTGCAAGATCAAGTATGGCGATTCCCCATGTCAAAACATAGCTTTCTCGATAAAATTGCTTTTTGGATACCATTAATAACGCTGCAACAATCATTAAGAAAATGGCTTCCTCATAATCCAGACCCTTAAAAATAGAAAACAACGCTGAACTACTTAGCACAACGATGGTAAGCTGGTATGCCCTCTTTACTTTATATTTTATCCCCCTACATAATCCTAAGAGTATAAAGCCTGCTGCCACCGTCATTTGATGAGAGACATTCATAATTGGTGAGGATAAAAACTCCTGGGCAATTTTTAGGCGACTTAAAATCCCAGGCATTGCAGCAGATAGCAATAAAATAATGCCAGATATAAACACCAATATTGTTAATAGCATGTGGCTAAGCTTCTGAAAAATTATATTGGGTAAATCATCCCAAGATTGATTCCAGCGAATCCAATATTCCTTAATAAATAAAAGAGAGGAAACCAAAAATGGTAGCACGAAGTAGCCAACACGGTACAAAATTAATAGAAAGAGCACTTTTTCATCTGCAATTCCAATACTTTGTGTTCCCCATAAAAAAACGAGATCAAATGAACCGACTCCACCAGGTATCATACTGACTATTCCTGCACTAGAGGCAATTAAAAAAATAGGAATTAACGCAGATAATTCTATTGGAATCTTTAAAATAAACGTTAATATCCAAATCACTAAAAATACAGCAAGCCACTCAGCTACTGAAGTTATCATTAACTGAAGTGATATATTTGGCTTTAAAGAACTTTCCTTTTTATAGCGAATAAAATGCATGGCCAAAAAAGCTGGTACATAAAGGCTAACAAGAATAACTGCAATCGATAACCAACGCTCTTCCTTTAGCAAAGGGAAATCCCAAAAGAATATATACATAATCCAGGTTAGCAGAGAAATCCCTGTTAAATAAAAAAGTGTTACCGTGGCAATATTTTTTAGCAAGCCTTCCTTATCCTCTTTATATTTGGAATAGAAGTAATTACGTAAAAATATACCGACTAGACCACCAAAGCCAATAAGATTTGAAAATGTATTTACGATAAATGAATGATTGAGCAAATTACGTTTATTGATGTTGATTCCTAATATTTTTGCTAATATAACATCATAAAAAATCATTGGTGTAATCGCAAAAAAGGTGATGAGAAAAATTAATAAAAGCTCCCATAGCTGTAGCTCATTCAGTTCTTTTCGCAGTAAATGAACATCGACACCACTCACTGATTGTTGAATTTCATAAATAGCTATCGCCAAAAGTACTATTGGAAATAAAATCTTCAAAAATTTCAATAGTCCCTCTTTTCGAACATTAAACATATGCCAAACCTACTCCCCATAAGCTTTCTTAAATCTTTAAATTACCTGCACTAGAAATTAGCTCTATTTTTAAAGGTAAATGACTATTTCCCTATTGTAACGTATTCTCTGCTATATGTATCGTCAAAGCTAGGAACTACTATTCACGCTAAATTGAACAATTTTACCATAGTGCTCAACTTATACCTTGGGGATTTCCTACCTTATAGCCAAAAGAAAAAGATCATTTTCATTCATCTATATTATAGAGAAGTAAAAATGACCATATTTAATACGGACAAAAGTTATAAAATTTTCCCTAATTCATAAACAGCTTGTTCATGTCCAAATCTTTCTAATACCTGTACCTTGTGCATCCCTACTTTTTCAAGTAAACGACAGGATGCGATGTTAGCTGTTTGTGTTTCTGCTACTAAATGCGTTAAATTCAGAATATTCAATCCGTAATTTATAACATCTGTTAGTACTTCATATGCATATCCTTGCCCCCAATACTGTGGTAAAAATTGATATGAAAGCTCATATGCGTCTTTGTCATGATATTCATCTATGGAGACAAGCCCTATGAATTCATCCGTTGTCCTTAACGAAATATAAAAATATGTATTGGGAAATGGGGCTTCTAGCATTCCTCTAAATGAAGCTTCGATGTAGCTTTCTTTTGGGACTCCTCCCAGATAGACTCTGACATTTACATTTGAATAGAGTGCATTTATCGCATAGTAGTGCTCAAGCTTTAAATGCTCAATTGTACAGTTTTCTGTCAACCTTTTCATTTCATAAACTCCCTTGTTTTTACCAAAGTTTAATACAACCATTAAAGGGAAATCAATTAATATTTAACAAAATATAGGCTGATAAGGTAATTTATTTCTTTTAAATATAATATCGATGAATTGGACGTCCTACGCTTCCATATTGTATATCTACTTTTAATAGATTTTGCTTTTCTAAAAAGTCTAAATAGCGTCTAGCTGTAACACGTGCTGTACCTATATAAGTAGATACCTCCTCCGCAGATACTGCTCCGCCGCTTTCTTGAATATATGCAAGCACCTTATCTAAGGTAGCTCGATTAAACCCTTTTGGCAGTTCTTCTATAATAATTGTATCCATTCCTGTTGAAACTGCAACTTGCTCGGGAAGACGTTGTTGCATTAAATGATCGACATCATGTTGGGTTAAATCCTGCATGCCGCTTATTTTGTTTCTGTAGTTTTGATAATTTTTTAAAGTCTGCTCAATTCTCTCAAAGGTAAAAGGCTTCATAATATAATCATAGACACCTAAGTGTAAAATACGCTGCACAGTGGGCATATCGTTCGCAGCGGTGACAGCGATTACATCAACAGGAAGATGCTCCTCTCGAATTTTCCCTAACGTAATAATGCCGTCTTGCTCTGGCATAAAAATATCCATAAAGATAAGCTCTGGGGTTAATTGCCTAATCTTTTGAATTCCCTCAATACCATTGCTAGCATAGCCGATTAATGAAAAACCCTTGATTTGCTCAATAAATTGCCTGTTCACTTCTCGTACCATTGGATCATCTTCAATTAGTAAGACATTTATTACATCCATCTATTCTTCTCCTAACTCAAATAAGATTAAGAAACTTGTTCCTTTCATAAATTCACTCACTACTTCAATTTCTCCATTACCTTTTCTTACAATTTCATGGATTAAATGCAAGCCAATGCCTCGATTTTCACTAGCCTTTGTCGAAAATCCATTTTCAAACATACGAGCCTGTACCTCTTTGGCCATTCCAATACCATTATCAGAAACTGCTATCGCTAATACACCATCATGCTCATCTACAGAGATAGCGACATATTTATCATCTTTTGAAAGGACATTTAAAGCCTCAAAGGCATTTTCTATTAAATTTCCGAGTAAAACAACAAAATCATGATGATCTAATAGAGGCGGAAAACGTTTAAAATGACTTTTTCGATCAATCTCAACTTCAATTCCTAGTTCTTTGCCATAGCTTACTTTACTCAATAATAAACCTGAAATATTTTCATTATGAAAGCGTTCATTCAAAAACTTTGTTAAAGAAGCTTCATTTTCAGTAGTGGCTGTAACGTATTCAAGTGCTTGCTTTGTATGTCCCAATTGCAGAAGTCCTGCAATCGTATGAAGTTTATTTTTATGCTCATGGGTTTGTACACGTAGTGCTTGAACAAAGGCTTTTACACCTGTGACTTCTTCCGCAAGCTTTTTTACGGCTGTTAAATCCTTAAACATGGCAACTGCACCAACTAGCTCATTATTCACAATAATTGGTACACGATTGCTTAAAATACTATGATGATTAATGTAAAGCTCTTGATCATAAACAGGTGTTGCAGTTTCAACAATTTCAGGCAGACGGGTATCAGGCAAAACATCATAAATCTTTTGACCAATACAGTCCTCTATATTCCTAGTCACGCCTAATATGTCAGCCGCTTTTTCATTAAAAATGGTAATATTCATTTCCTTATCAACCGCTATTATTCCCTCATGCATTGCATTAAAGGTTTCTGTTCTTTCCACATACATCTTGGCAATTTCATGAGGTTCAAGTCCAAACATTTGTTTTTTAATATGTCGTCCAAGTGTATATGCACCCAAAATACTGAAAATCAGCGATATAACAATTGTTATAACAATTTCTCGCTCATAACTTTGCAACATTTCTAGCAATATTGGTAGTGAATAGCCAACTACTACTATGCCTACCTGTTCTTTTTTGTCATTAATAATCGGAACAAAAGCACGTATCATGACACCTGATTCTCCACGTGCTTTCGATACATAATAATGCTCACTAAATGCTGCATTCAGATCCTGCGACTCACTTCGTCGTCCTAATTCCTTACTTACTGGATGGGATAGTTTAATACGCTCCATATTCATCACAACAATATACTCTGCCTTATTAATCACCCTAATACCATCTACAATTTTATTGATATTTTTTGCGGCTTCTTTCATATTGTCATTTTTCAAATGTACACTCAGCTCTGGTACATTTGATACAGTTCGTGCTACAAGCATTGCACGCTGACCAAAATCTTTTTCTTGCTCAGATAATAAGTTACCGAGTACAAAAATACCACCTAGTAAAAAGGAGAGTGCAATGATTAAAAATGTCACTAACAGTATCTTGCCGTTTACAGGCATTTTCATCATTAAAAATTCCTTCCCTTCAAATCTGCATTCTCATAAACAGTAGCACACCATATTGATGATATGTTTTTAAGATTATCTGCAAAAAATTCTTTTGACAACTCCTTTAGTCGACATAAGTAGGAGAAAATATTGAACTTAATGAACAAAATTACAAGTAATTGATATAAAACAAATTTTTTTATCACTTTATATTTTTGTATTATAACAATAATTAATTAACAATAGCGTACCATAACAGTGAAAGATATTGAAAACACTACATTTAAATGTGAATGTAAACGAATGTACTTAATGAACGATATGTTTCTTATTTTCTAAACCTCTTTTTTTAAAAAGTATTCGCTATGATATTTCTAGTGAAAACGATATCAAAAAGAAAATTTAGAAAAGAGGTAGCATAAAATGAAATTACTGAAAAATTTGACTGTTCAGGTTATAGTGGCTATCATCCTTGGGATAATTGTTGGAGCAATTTTCCCTGAGTTTGGTGCCAGCTTAAAAATCCTAGCAGATCTATTCATTAAGTTAATTAAGATGTTAATTGCCCCTATTATCTTCTTAACAGTGGTTATTGGAATCGGTAGTATGGGAGATATGAAAAAGGTTGGGAAAATTGGGGGTAAGGCATTACTTTACTTCGAAATAGTATCCACAATTGCCCTAGCAATAGGAATTGCTGTTGCTTTAATCGTTAGTCCTGGTACAGGTTTGGATACATCAGGTGCATCTGAAGCCGATATTTCCAAATATACAACCGCTGCGGCTGAAACTGAGCAAGGCTTGGGTGCATTCATTTCTAGTATTATTCCAGAAAATGTTGTAGGTGCACTAGCAACTGGTCAATTATTACCTGTTCTATTCTCTGCAATTTTATTTGGCTTAGCCGCTGCCTCAATTGGAGCACCTGCAAAACCAGTAATCACCTTCTTTGAGCAGGTGGCAGAGATATTCTTCAAAATTGTAAGTATGGTTATGAAAATATCCCCAATCGGAGCTTTTGGTGCGATGGCCTATACGATTGGAAATTTCGGTTTAAAATCATTAGGTAATCTAGGTCTATTAATGGCCGCAGTGTATATTACAATGTTTTTATTTGTTGTATTTGTTTTAGGTGCCATTGCAAAATTCTTTGGATTTAATATCTTTAAATTTATCGCATACATCAAAGATGAGATTTTCTTAGTAATCGGTACATCCTCCTCTGAATCAGCTTTACCGTCTATGATGCGAAAGCTTGAAAATTTCGGTTGCTCGAAGCAGGTTGTAGGTTTAGTCGTTCCTACTGGATACTCCTTTAATCTTGATGGGACTTCCATCTACCTATCAATGGCTGCATTGTTTATTGCACAAGCATATGGAATGGACCTCACTTGGATTCAAATCATTACACTACTTGGAATTTTAATGATTACTTCTAAGGGTGCAGCGGGTGTAACAGGTTCAGGTTTTATCACATTAGCAGCGACTTTAGCTGCCTTCCCAATGATTCCAGTGGAAGGAATAGCACTTTTAATCGGTGTTGATCGCTTTATGTCTGAGGCTCGTGCTGTAACAAACTTAATTGGTAATGGTGTAGCCTGTGTGGTAGTGTCAAAATCTGAAAAAGAGTTTGATACTGCTATGCAAGAACGTGCACTTCAAGGAAAAGCCACTATTGTATCCTAAGAAAAAAGGGTAGTGATGACAGCCAATGCTGATTCACTACCCTCTTAATTTTCCATATTGTTCAAGTAAAAGCTGCGTACTTGTGGATTGCTCAAGTGCTTTCCGCTCGTTTGCCCAATATATTAAATATTGCTGATCGCCCACATGAAAAACCATTTGCTTGAGTTCTTCGCTTAGCTCAGAGCTAATGGCTACCTTTAGAATGTCTACCTCATATAAGGTTTTATCTTTTATGTTGTAAACAATCCGATAGGCTGGTTCCTCTTCAAAGATGGCTCTTTCTTTTTTGCTCAAATTCCTAACATGACTTAGCGGATATTTTTCACGATTGGTTGTTGCGTCCTCACCTGTTAAGCGAATGATCGATTGCTCTCCTTTAAAAAGCTCGATGCTATCAATTTGTGATGCTTGATCCAAAATCGCTGAGATGGCTGCTTCCTTATTTTTTTCTCGAAACTGCATGGTAAACGCAACAGTTAGTATAATTGCTGCTAAAATGACTAATCTCCATCTACGTTTGTTCATTGGACACTACCCATTCAATGCCTTTTTCACAAAGCGGTTAATGTCTACATCAGCCCCAATGACAAGCATAATATCCCCTAGTAAAATTTTGTCACTAGCTTGTGGTGAGACGATTATATCAGGGCCACGCTTGATGCCAACAATGTTAATACCATATTTAGCACGAATATCCAAATCCATAATGGAGTAGCCTGCAATTGCATCATTTGCCTTTAACTCCATAATTGAGTGTTCATCTGAAAGCTCCAAATAATCAAGAACTGTATTGGATAGCATATTATTGGCAATCCGTATCCCCATATCACGCTCAGGGTGAACAACAAAATCAGCACCAATTTTGCGTAGTACCTTTTCATGATAGTCATTTTGAGCCTTGACTGTAATTTGTTGAACACCAATTTCCTTTAAAATAATAGTTGTTAAAATACTTGCCTGGATATCTTCACCAATTGCAACGATTACATGCTCAAAATTACGAATACCTAATGAATTTAGGACCGATTCATCTGTCGAATCCGCGATAACAGCCTGAGTGGCAATGGAAGCAAATTCATCTACACGCTCCGAAGAATGATCAATTGCCATAACCTGTGCACCCTGACTCATTAACTCGCGAACAATACTTCCCCCAAAACGTCCAAGCCCAATAACAGCAAACTCTTTTTTCATCATAAAAAAATCCCTCCGAAAACTACTATATCATTATTGTAACGTATTCTTGGTTATATGTATCGTCAAAGAAAGATTCAATTCGTCATTAGGGGAGGGGGTTGGTTGAAAGCGTTAAAATATAATTCTTGTTTTAATTAATTTTCGCTCAAGGGTACTGCACTTATTGCTCTGTTGCATGTCTTTTTTGCTCAGGTAGGTGCTCTTTTTGATCAGTATCAGCACTTTTTCGCTCTTATCTACACTCTTTTTGATCAGCTTCGGCTATTTTTCGCTCAGGCCTATACTCTTTTTGATCCGCTCCAGCACTTTTCCGCTCTGGCCTACACTCTTTTTGATCAGCTTCCGCTATTTTTCGCTCTGCCCTACACTCTTTTTGATCAGCTTCGGCTATTTTTCGCTCTGGCCTATACTCTTTTTGATCCGCTCCAGCACTTTTCCGCTCTGGCCTACACTCTTTTTGATCGGCTTCGGCTATTTTTCGCTCTGCCCTACACTCTTTTTGATCAGCTTCCGCTATTTTTCGCTCAGACCTACACTCTTTTTGATCAGCTCCAGCACTTTTCCGCTCTGGTCAACACTCTTTTTGATCCGCTCCAGCTTTTTTCCGCTCTGATCTACACTTTTTTTGATCCGCTCCAGCACTTTTCCGTTCTGCTCAACCCTCTTTTTGATCAGCATTAGCATTTTTTCTCTCTATTCAACCCGCTTTCTGATCTGCCCATCACCTTTCCAATCAGGCCGCTCCTTTTTGCTTAGCTTCAACCCTTTTCCAATCAAATTACAAACTAATTTATGTCCAATAATCCCTTACCACTTATTTTCTTCGCAAAAAATGCAAAAAAAGACGAGAATTTAAATTATTCTCGTCTTTTCATAGTGTTGAAAAACTAAATGGTTAAGGGACTCTTTGTGAACACTCCTAAGTCAAATGAAGGTGATCTCCGTTCCAGGCTACTCGCTTTCCTGTGGGCGAGCGACGAGCCGCTTCCTGCGCTGA